>JAJXTX010000116.1 GCA_021783385.1 Pseudomonadota bacterium | reverse complement strand
CGGGTCGACGATCAGCGCGATGCGTTCGTCCATGCGGCCGCTGAGCTTTTCGTAGTAGGTGACCGGCTGCAGCGTGCATTCGTCGCGCTGCACGCCGACCACGCTGACCTTGGCCGACGGGATCATGCCAAGCACGCCGGGCAGCATGCCCAGGCCCGCCCGCAGGATCGGCACGATGGTGATTTTCTTGCCCTTGAGCCGCTGCACAGGCACCGTTCCGGCCCAGCCCTCGACCGGCTGCTCGATCGTCGGCAGGTCGGCGGTGGCTTCGTAGGTGAGCAGGGCGGCTATCTCGGCGGCCAGCTCGCGGAATTCCTTGGCGCTGATGCCGGTCCGGCGCAGCAGGCCAAGTTTGTGCCGGATCAGCGGATGCCGCACTTCGACGATCTTCATGGTGATGGCCCTGGCGATGGCGCCGGGAACCATCATGGCCACGCCGCCTGGTGCGCTGTCCATGCCGTACGCGAGGCGCGCGGCATGGACAGCACGGCTGGAGTCAGACGGTCACTTGGCGACGGGTGCGGCTTCGCCGCCCTTCAGGCAGCCACTCATGAAGGTCTTGCGGGCGGCACCCTTCATCGCCTTGGTCTTGGCTTCGGCATTGCAGGCTTTCATTTTCTCCTGCTGTGCCGACTTGGCCGAACTCATGGCGGACGGCGCGGCGGCTTTGCCCTTGAGGCAGGAGCTCATGAAGGCCTTGCGCTCGGCCCCCTTCTTGCCAGTGGCCTCCTTGTTGCAGTCGGCCATGCGCTGCTGCTGCGGAGTCCGCACCTTGGCCGGTGCCTGCATGCTGTGGCTGGCGGCGGGCGCGGTACTGGCCTGCGGGGTGGCCGCAAAGGCAGCGCCGGCAAACGCGAATACGGTGCTGGCGGCAAGCAGGCGTAAGGACATCTTCATCGGTGAACCCTCCCTAGGTGACCGGCAGCTGCCGGCGCGGCCAGTCTATGCCGGCAGTCGTCCTCGATGCGAGTCAGCGAAGTTCCCGCCGCCGGGCAGGATTGCGCTGCGGCGACGCCGTCGTGGCAGCGCCGCAGCGGGCAGGTTCAGGCAGCCTCGGCCTGGGCCTTGCGCGGGCCTTCCAGCAGCGCCTTGCGCAGGTGGGTGACGATCAGATCCACCTCGGCGCTGGTGACGCCGAAGTGTGGCGTGAAGCGCAGCGAGTTGACGCCGCCGTGGATCACCACCACGCCGCGCTCGCGCATGTATTCCTCGGTCGAGTGGGCGCCGTAGCACTTGTATTCCGGCGCCAGTTCGCAGGAGAACAGCAGCCCGGTGCCCTGCACCTTGGTGATCAGGCCGCCCAGCTCGTTCTTCAGCGCGTTGAGCTTGTCGAGGAACTCCTGCCCGCGCTCGCGGATGTTGCGGCGCATGGCATCGTCGAGCAGTTGCAGCGCGGCGCAGGCGACGTCGAGCGCGCGCGGGTTGGCGGTCATGGTGTTGCCGTAGATGCCCTTGCGGTACAGCGCGGCGGTGCGCTCGGTCACCGCCAGCACCGACATCGGGTACTGGCCGCCGTTGAGCGCCTTGGAGTAGGTTTCCATGTCCGGTGCCTCCAGTTGCTGGAAGCCGGGGTAGTCCACGATCGACAGCACGCCGTGGGCGCGCAGGCCGGCCTGGATCGAGTCGACCAGCAGCAGGGTGCCGTGCGCCTTGGTCAGGGCGCGGGCGGCGGCGTAGAACTCCGGCGTCACCGCGCGGCCGGGGTCGCCTTCGCCCATCACCGGCTCCAGGAACATCGCCTCGATGTGCCAGCCGTGCTGCTCGGCGTCGGCGAAGGCCTTCGTCAACTGCTCGACGCTGTAGGGCTCAACAATGATCAGCTGGTCGTTGTGGTACTTGAAGCTGCCCAGGTGCTGCAGGTAGGTCTTGCGGGTGGAATCGGAGTACAGCGCCGGCAGCTCGGTGCGGCCGTGGAACGCGCCGCGTACCGCGATGCGGCGGATCTTGCGGCCGGCATGCGGGGCACCGTCGTCGGTCATCAGCTTGGTGTTCACGTCGGCCAGGCGGCCGGCCAGGCTGACCGACTCCGAGCCGGAGTTCAGGCACAGGTAGCGCGCGTACGGACTGCCGCCGCGCGTGTGCCCCAGCTCCCGGTCCAGTGCGCGCGCGAAACGCAGCTGCGACACACTGGGCGACATCACGTTCGCCATCACCTGCGGCTGGCTCAGCGCGGCGAGGATGGCGGGCGGGTTGTGACCGAAACCGAGCATGCCGTAGCCGCCGTTGTCGTGCACCACGGCGCCCTTCAGCGTGACCACCCACGGCCCGCGTGCGGCCGCTGCCAGGTAGGGATTGATCGCATCATCCGGGTAGAAATTGACGAAGCCGGCCTGTGCCTGGGCCAGCTGCTCGGTTTCATCCAGACGCAGGAAGTGATCCATTTCAGGATCGACACGCAATTCGCGATGGCGTGCCAGCGCGTCGGCGACCGCACTGCCCAGCAGCGGGTCGTGGGCCGCCATGCGTTCGATGCTGGCATCGTCCAGACCGGTGGTGCGCGGCTTGCCGCCGAATTCGCGCAGTTCGCGCAGCTGTTCAATCACTCGCATGACGCTTCTCCTCGACCCCGTCGACGCCTCGCTACTGACGCAAAGCAGGCCGGCGGTTTTTCTCGATTGGGGGTGGTGGGCCGCACCGCTCCGGTGTGCATCGCCGCGGCCCACCAGTCGCTCTGATGCACCGCCGCACAAGGGCTGGCGGATGCTTTCACACGCTCAGCATAGCGCGAGCCCGGGTTGTCCGTAACCCCGCATGACGGCTGTCACACGCGATCGCTGACGTCCGCGACTGCCCGCCGCAGCCCGTTTCGCGCAGCATTCGCGGCACTGGAGGAACCCCGCATGCCGCATCCCGATGACCCGATCGCCCGCCTTGACGGTGTGGTCAAACGCTATGGCCGGCTCACCGCGCTGGATGGCGCCGAGCTGCAGCTGCGACGCGGCGAACTGCTGGCGCTGCTCGGCCCCAACGGCGCCGGCAAGACCACCGCGATCGGCCTGTTGCTCGGGCTGATCCGTGCCGATGCCGGCACGGTCGAGCTGTTCGGGCAGGACCCGCAGCGCATCCAGGCGCGCCGGCGCATCGGCGTGATGCTGCAGAACGCCGCGCTGCCGCCGACGCTGCGCGTGGGCGAACTGCTGCGGCTGACCGCCAGCTACTACCCGGCGCCACGCGCGCTGGCCGAAACCGCCGCGCTGGCCGGCATCGGCGAGCTGCTGCAGCGGCCCTACGCGAAACTGTCCGGCGGTCAGCAGCGCCGCGTGCAGTTTGCATTGGCGCTGTGCGGCCGGCCCGAGCTGCTGTTTCTGGACGAGCCCACCGTGGGCCTGGACATCGAGGCGCGGCAAAGGCTGTGGCTGGCGATCCGCCAGCTGATTGCCGAAGGCTGCGCGGTGCTGCTGACCACGCACTACCTGGAAGAGGCCGAGGCGCTGGCTGACCGCGTCTGCGTGATGGCGCACGGCCGGGTAATCCATGCAGGCAGCGTCGATGCGCTGCGCGCGCGGGTGGCGATCAGGCGCATCCGCTGCCGCAGCGCGCTGGCGCTCGAAGCCGTGCGCGGCTGGCCGGAAGTCAGCGAGGCGCGTTTGGAGAACCAGCAGTTGCACATCAGCACAGCCGCGGCCGAGGCGGTAGTGCGCCGGCTGCTCGACGCCGACTCCGGCCTGAGCGAGCTGGAAGTGCAGCGCGCCGGCCTCGCCGAGGCCTTCACCGAACTCACCCGCGATGCCGATGCGGCATCCCCCACCGACCAGCGCGAGGCCGCCTGATGGACAGCATGATTTCCACCGTTAGCGGCACTGTCGTTGCGGTAGCCACGATGCCGCGTGCTCGCGTGTTCGGCGCGTACCTGCAGGAGGCGCGCAGCGAATGCCTGCGCTATCTGCGCACGCCCAGCTTCATGCTGCCGACGCTGCTGTTCCCGTCGGTGTTCTATCTGATGTTCGGTATCTTTCTGGCGCATGCCAACGGCCCCGACGCGCCGCGCTACCTGCTCGCCAGCTACGTCACCTTCGGCGTGATGGCGCCGGGCCTGTTCGGCTTCGGCGTGTCGCTGGCGCTGGAACGTGACAACGGCCTGCTCGCGCTCAAGCGGGCGCTGCCGATGCCGCCGGGCGCCTACCTGCTGGCCAAGATGCTGATGGCGACGCTGGTCGCGGCGGCGATTGCGCTGATCCTGCTCGGCATGGCGGTGTTTGTGGCCCATGTGGACTTGAGTGCCGACCAGATGCTGGCGCTGGTCGCCACCGCGGTGCTCGGCGTGCTGCCGTTCTGCGCGATGGGCCTGTGGCTCGGTACGCTGATCAAGGGTCAGGGTGCTCCGGGCCTGATCAACCTGACCTATCTGCCGATGGCGTTCCTGTCCGGGCTGTGGTTTCCGCTGCCGCTGCTGCCGAAGTGGCTGCAGCAGATCGCGCCGGTGTGGCCGAGCTATCACCTCGATCGGCTGGCCATGGCGGCGGTGGGCATGAACAAGGGCGCGCTGCTACCGCATGCGCTGACGCTGGTGGGCTTCACCGCCGTGTTTCTGCTGCTGGCGACGCGGCGGCTGCGCCGCTGCGGTTGAAGTAGCATGCCAGCCATGACGGGTTCCGGGGAAGTCAGCGCCATGCAGCAGCGGATCGTCGCGTTTTTCACGCCGGCGCCGGATTCGCTGGTGGCCGGCAGCGTGCGCAGGGGCAAGTCGCCGTGGGTCGATGCCATCCATTTGTTGTGGTCGGCCTGGGTGTTCATCACGCCGATCTTCGGTGGTTACAGCTGGCGCTGGGCCGCGTTCACGCTGCTCACCTATCCGCTGTTCCTGCTGCTGTATGCCAAGTGTTGTCTTGCCTCGCGTCGCACCGCGCAACGCTATGCGCAGACCCTGGTCGTACTGGGCCTGGTGCTGCTGCCGTGGTATCCGAGCGGCCTCAGCTACTTCATCTATGGCTGCGTGATGATGAGCAGTTGCCGCATGAGCCTGCTTCGTTATCTGGTGGTGCTGGCGGTACTCAACTTTGTCTGCATCGGCGAGGCCGTGCTGCTGCACTATGCGTGGCAGATGTGGATCTCTATCCCCATCACCACTTTCATCGTCGGCGTGGTCATCAATTTTGAGCGCGTCAGCGAAGCAAAAAATGCCGAGCTGCAGCTCTCTCACGACGAGGTGCGCCGGCTGGCGGCGACCGCCGAGCGCGAGCGCATCAGCCGCGATCTGCACGATCTGCTCGGGCACACGCTGTCGCTGATCACGCTGAAGCTGGAGCTGTCGCGCAAGCTGTTCGATCGCGACGCCGAGGCCGCCCGGCGCGAGATTGCGGAGGCCGAAAAAGTGGCGCGGCATGCGCTGGCGGAAGTGCGCGGCGCGGTGACCGGCATGCACGCCACCGACCTGGCGGTGGAACTCGCCTCCGCCCGGCTGCTGCTGGGCGCGTCGGGGGTGCATCTGGACTACGCACATCCGGCCATCGAGCTGCCCGCCGAGATCGAGCGCGGGCTCTCGCTGATCCTGCGCGAGGCCGCCACCAATATCGCGCGCCACGCCGAGGCCAGCACGGCCAGGATCGAGCTGCTGCGCGAGCCTGCCGGCGTGCGACTGCTGATCAGCGACAACGGCCGCGGCGGTATCGCCAGCGACGGCAACGGACTGGGTGGCATGCGCGAGCGGGTGCGGGCGCTGGACGGCACGCTGGCGATCGACTCGCCGCATGGCGGCGGCACGCGCCTGCAGGTGCTGGTGCCGTTGCCGATCATGCGGCTGGTGCCGCCGGCGCGGGCGGCATCCGGCACGTCGGCTGACGCGTCATTCGCGAGCACGGCCAGCGGGCACTCCGCCGCATGATCCGCGTGCTGCTGGCCGAGGATCAGGCGATGGTGCGCGGCGCGCTGTCCGCGCTGCTCGGTCTGGAATCCGATATCGACGTACTCGGCTCGGCGGCGGACGGCGAGGTAGCCTGGCGCGAACTGCAGCGGCTGAAGCCCGACGTGCTGGTGACCGACATAGAGATGCCCGGCCTTACCGGGCTGGAGCTGGCGCAGCGCATCCGGCGTCACGAGCTGCCGATCAAGGTGGTGATCGTCACCACGTTCGCGCGCCCCGGCTTTCTGCGCCGCGCGCTGGACGCCGGCGTGTCCGGCTATCTGCTGAAGGATGCGCCCGCGGAAAACCTGGCCGAGGCGCTGCGCAGCGTGCATCGCGGCGGCCGCGCGATCGACCCGCAGCTGGCGCTGGAAGCGTGGTCCGAAGCCGACCCACTGAACGATCGCGAGCGCCAGGTGCTGCGCCTGGCGGGCGAAGGTCAGTCCGCCGGCGACATCGCCACGCAGCTGAACCTGTCACACGGCACGGTGCGCAATTACCTGTCCGAGGCGATCGGCAAGCTCGGCGTCGCCAACCGCATCGAGGCATACCGGCTGGCGCGGCAGAAGGGCTGGCTGTAGGGGCGGCTCGACCGCGACCAGCGCAGCGGCGCCCATGCTCGCGCATCAGCGATAATGCGCGATCCCGTTTGCCGACCCTGTTGCCGTGAAGAAGTCCGATTTCGATTTTGAACTGCCACCCGAGCTGATCGCGCAGACGCCACTGCCCGAGCGCTCGGCCAGCCGCATGCTGCGGCTCGACGCGGCCAACGGCACCCGCGAGGATCTTCAGTTTCGCGATTTGCCCGCGCTGCTGCGTGCCGGCGACCTGCTGGTGTTCAACGACACGCGGGTGCTGCCGGCCAGGCTCTACGGACGCAAGCAAAGCGGCGGTGCGGTGGAGATCCTGATCGAACGCGTCATCGGCGCGCACGAGGCCACCGTGCAGCTCGGTGTCAGCAAGAAACCGAAGGCGGGCGGCCGCATCGAGCTGGCCGACGGCAGCCACGCGGTGGTGCTGGGTCGCGACGAGGGGTTTTTCCGGCTGCATTTCGAGGCGCCCGAGCCGCTGGAAAAGCTGCTGCAGAAGCTGGGCGAGATGCCGCTGCCGCCGTATATCACACGACACGCCGACGCCAGCGACATGGAGCGCTACCAGACCGTGTTCGCGCGCGAGCCCGGCGCGGTGGCGGCGCCGACCGCCGGCCTGCATTTCGACGAGGCGATGCTGGCGACGCTGCGCGAGCGGGGCGTGGAGTTCGGCTACATCACCCTGCACGTGGCTGCCGGCACGTTTCAGCCGGTGCGCGCGGACGAGCTGAAGGACCATCGCATGCACCGCGAGTGGCTCAACGTGGGGGCGCACCTGATCGGGCAGATCCGCCGCACACGCGCGGCGGGCGGCCGCGTGATCGCGGTGGGCACCACCGTGGTGCGCGCACTGGAAAGCGCCAGCAGCGACGGCGAACTGCATCCGTTCGCCGGCGAGACGCAGATCTTCATCTTTCCGGGCTACCGCTTCAGCAGCATCGACGGCCTGCTGACCAACTTCCACCTGCCGCAGTCGACCCTGCTGATGCTGGTGTCGGCGCTGGCCGGGCGCGAGTTCATGCTCGACGCCTACCGCCACGCGGTCGCGCAGCGCTACCGTTTCTTCTCCTACGGCGACGCCATGCTGATCCTGCCGCCGGCAGGCTGAGCCGGCGAAGATCCGGTGGCGGCGGGCGGCCACGGGCAACCGGCAGAGCCGGCGCGCATCACGCGAACGCAGGCCCTGCAAAGGCAGGATCGGGAGGGAATGTGGTGGAGCCTGGGGGGATCGAACCCCCGACCTCGTCATTGCGAACGACGCGCTCTCCCAGCTGAGCTAAGGCCCCACATTGAACGGCTGCACGGTCGGGTGAAGGTCGCCGGGTTTTGCAGTGCAAATGCAGCGCTTGTCCGGCTGGGCTACCGCCCATGCAAGGCGCGAATGGTAGCAGCGCGTCCGGGCTTAGCCAAGCCTCGGATGGCCAT
>JAJXTX010000115.1 GCA_021783385.1 Pseudomonadota bacterium | reverse complement strand
CCGGCCTTGGCAAACAGCACCTGCACTCCGCGCCCTTCGACGCGCAGCACGGTGCCCAGGCCCAGCTCGGGTTCGGCAGAGGAGATCCAGCGTTGACCAGGTACGAACATTGCGCCGCCGCGTTGCTACAGGGGCCGCAATTATCCGCCTTGCAGCGGTGCATGCACAGAGAAGGCTGCGCCTGCTGCCCGGACTGGTCCGGCAGCCCGGGTAGCGGTCAATTTCGTGTTACCAGCACTGATCCACGGTGCCGGTGCCGCTTTCAGTGCGTGCGCCCGTCTGGTTGAGCGAAAGCGTGCCGCACTGGGTATCCCGCGTCAATTGCGCATTGATCGGCACGGCCTGGATGGTGTACGCGGTCTGGGTGGGCAAGGCGGCGAACTGATAGCTGTAGTTCGCGCCGGTCTGCTGCGGCGTCGCGCAATCGAACATCGGCAGCGAGTTGGGAACCGGCGTGGCGGAGGTGTCCTGGTCGTAGCGCAGGTTGGTGGTGTAGTAGCGTTCCATGTAGTTGGCATATTCCGACAGGCAGCCCTCGGCCGCCACGCGGTGGGTCTTGGTGATGTAGTTGATGTAGGACGGGTAGGCGATCGCCGCGAGGATCGCGATGATCGCCACCACGATCATCAGCTCGATCAGGGTGAAGCCATCGACATGACGGACTGGTGTGACTGACGGGAACATCGATTTGTTCATAACGGATTCTGCCTCGACCTTGGATCCATGGAGCCTGCTGTCGCCACCGGATGTCCGCCATGCGGCGGAGGAATCCTTGCGCCGGAGCATCCGGCATCGGTTCGCCGCGTGACGGGGCCGGCCTCGGCCGCCGGCCCCGGTTCTGCGGATGCCCACATCAATTGCGCAGCTCTCTCCACGACACGCGGGAAGGCGACTGGTTGGTGGGCGGGTTGACCTGGCTGAGCGCGGCGCTGCCGTTGACGGTCTGGGTCACGATATAGGTGAGGCCGCCGTATTTCACCGTGCTCGGACTGCCCACGGCGTTCAGCCGGATGCCGCCGACCACGGATCCGTTACCGGCTGTGCCGAAGCCGCCACCCGGACCGGGGAAGAAGCCCTGCGGCAGACCGCCGCCGGAGGCCGGGTCGAAGGCCATGGTGTAGCCGCTCTGCAGGCCAGGGTTGCACTGCAGCGCCGAGATGGCCGGCGGGATGGCCGTGCTCACCACCACGGCACCGTTGATGATCACCGGGTTGTAGATGATCTGCTCCTGCGTGACCGGCAGGTCGAACAGCCAGCCATACTGATTGTTGTTCGACGCGCATGCAGTGCTGCCCTGCCAGCACACCTTGTTGCTGGTGCTCAGATAGCGATAACCGGTGGAACCGCTGATGGTGGTCGACACGACGGTCTGCTGCAGCAGCTGGCTGCGGGTCACCGCCTGCGGGCCGGTGAGGCTGGCATATTGCGAGCTGGCATTCGCGACCCCGTTCCAGCCGGACATGTCCCAATCCCAGATGCCGTAGAACGTCTGCGTGCCGGTGGCGTAGACATCTCCGCTGATGCTGGTGAACGGAGTCTTGTTGCCGGTGCCGAACATCACCATGACCCGCGTGGCGCCACCGGTGACTACGGCGGCAATCGAGGGCGCCGTCGTTATCGGCTGCCGGTTCCCGCTGCCGTCCCTGGCCACGTACAGCGGCGTGGCCGAACTGTTGCCGAATTTGGACACGGCCCACCTGGCGGGATTCTTGTCGGTCAGGTTGAACCGCCACATGTTGCCCTGGGTGTCGCCCGCATACAGGTAATCCGCGATGTGGTCGCCGTCCAGATCGGCCGAGGTGACGTAGGCAATGCCATCGGGGCTGGACGAAGAGCCCACACCGGTATCCAGGAACTGGAAGCTGACTGCGCCGGTGGTCGAGTCGACCAGGCCGATGTAGACCCCCGCACTCTGCGTGCCGTTGAGCCCGTTGCCGAAAATGATCGCCCACTGCCCATTGTGCAGGCGAGCCACGATCGGCGTGCCGACGGTCTGGCCCAGATGGGACAGTCCAGCGGTTTTGTTGTCCCAGTCACCGATGACCACCGAGGAGGCATTCGTCTCCGTGAACTGGGTGGGGTCGGTGATGTCCAGCGCGTAAATCTCGGAGCCGCCGGTACCCACCCCGCCGACCAGCCAGGTGTGCCACGCATTGCCGTAAAACAGGTCGCTGGCGACCGGCGTGGCATCCACGAAATACTGGTGCACGTAGTTGGGGTTGGTGAGATTCAGCATGCCGCCGTTGGCCAGCACGTCGGCCGGCATGAAGCCGAGCACTTCCTTGCCGTCGTTGTTGGTGCTGACGTAGTTGCCGGAACTGTCGTAGGCGCCTGCCTCGAAGGCATGCAGGAAGCCGTCATTGCTGCCCACGTAGACCACGTTCAGGCGCGTGGCGTTATTGCTGACGAAGGTGCCGTAGGTCATGGCCGAGGCGTTGTTTTCCGGCAGCGTGGCCGAGTTTCCGTAGAGCGCATCGCTGAAGGCGTCGGGATAGGTTCCGGTGTACGGCGCGCCGACCCAGGTCGGGCTGGAGTCAATGATGTCGCCCAGCACGGATGTGCGGGCACGCAGATTGCCGGGAGGTGACTGCAGCTGCTCGTTGGTGCGGCCACCGCGCAGCCAGTCAACGCGCTGCTGGCCGAGGTTGTCCAGACCATTGAGCACGGTCTGCTGGGCGCTGCTCAGGCTGGTCCACTCGAACGCCTGACCTTTCAGGCTTCCGCTGGCCGAGGTCATCAGCGTGCGCGCGCTCGGGCCCTGCACCGCAACGCTGATGGGGTTGCCACTCGCATCAGTGCCCATCGCGGCGCACACCCCGCCGGTAAGCACGCATTTGGCATCCCAGTTGGCGGCCGTGTTGACGGCCAGGGCGTTGTTGGAGACGACCAGCGAGGTGGCCGTCAGTGAGCCCAGCCAGTTGTCGGTGCTGTAGGAGGCCAGGTAGATCTGCGTGCTGGTTCGGTATTGCCCCGACTGGATGGTGTTGGTGCCCGCGCTGCTGTTGGACTGCAGCGGGGATGCCTGGAAGCAGGTGATTTCATGCACGTTGTTGCTGCCGCCGGTGCCGGCCGAGAAGCCGAACCGGAACGAGGGCGGCAAGGGGCCGTTGGAGTTGGTGATCAGGCTGTTGGTCAGGACAGGCTGAAAGGCGCCGTTGTTGTAGCTGTAGGAAAAGTTCAGCAGCCCGGTCGGGGACAGGGTCAGCTTGTAGGTGATGGGCTGCGCTGCCGTGCGGGTCTTTGCAGTCTCGTTGGCGATCTTGGTGTTGTCCGGCAACACCCGATAGCCGCCAGGTATGGCCTTGTAGTTGTAGGGAATGCTGCTGTAGGTGTTGTTGCCGTCATCATTGGTGCCGCTTACATACTGGCCCGATCTGCAGGCCGCCTGGACCTTGCTCGCACTGGGCGTGCTGCCGCTGTAGTAGGTGGGATTCTGCGATTGCAGCCATGCCCAGGTGGTGTTGCCGGCGCCGCGCAGACCGATGCGCTCGGGCTGGTAGTAGCTGTTGCTGGCATACGAGTTGGTGCCATAGGTGGTCACGCCCGGGCTGTAGTTGGAGTTGTAGATGCCGGTATTGGTGTTGTCGCCGCTGTTGAGGAAATTGCCGTACTCGTCGATACCCAGTCCGAGGTAGGCATTGGCCATGCCCTGGTACTTGGCGTTGACGTTGGAGCAGCTGTAACCCAGGCTGCCACCGAGCGCGCCGGCCGTGGTGGGGGCGGGCTTGCTGCCGTCGGTCAGCATGAAGGCAATGCCGTCCGCGCCATTACGTGCCTGGCCGCCGCTGTCGCCACCGTAGGTATAGGTGGTGAAGGTGACCTGCATGCCCTGGCTCAGGGGGAAAGTAAAATTGGACAGGATCGCGCCCGTCTGGCCGTTGGTGGCCGGCGTCAGGCGAAGCGCCCCTGAACCCACAGCGTCCTTCGGCGTCACGCATGCAGGGATGGACCCCGCACCGTTCCCCGCCGTGAGGCAGGCGTCATCCAGATGCAGCCAGTTCAGGTTGCTGCTGGCGCCGGAGAAATTGTCCGTGTAGGTGGTGACCGCAGATGCCGAGCAGGCAAACAGCAGCCCTGCCAGCAGCGATATCAGCTTGGTATGTTTGGTGGACATGATGTTGTTCCCCATGGTCTCTGGCCTGAGCGGGTCAACGCTCGCCTGTGCAACGCTTGTGTGCTGGTGGAGCTTGCGGGAGCACGCAGTCCACGGGCATGTATTTGCCGCCGATACGCCGACTGCCGGCGGGTGTGGCCATGGAGCAACGGCATCCACCAGCCACCCGACCGCCAGCCTTATCGTCGGTACATCGTCTGCAGTTCGACGGCGGCGCGACCCTGCACCAGCGCCGGATCGCCGCTGCGGGCCGTGATGCGATAGAAGTCCGCCGTGTTGTTGTTGCCGCACGGTGCATAACCGGAGCAGTTGGAAAGCTGCTTCACAGTAGGTGAGGGAATCTGGAAATTGCCCATGTACTCGATGATGTACTGTGGCTGCGTGGCGGAGAGGCTGCCCGCATTGAACGACGACGACGCGATGGTCTTTATCTGGGTCGCCGGAACGACGGGATCGTTGAACGGATCGGGCAGGCAGTTGTTGCCGATGCTGCCGTTGGGCGCCCGACAGTCGAAGCCCAGGGTGACCGGAGTGGTCGCGCTTGGCACCACCGGTGTCACCTGCACCAGCGCCTCGGCCTGCCGCAGGGCGGCCTCGGTGGCCTGGAAGGCGATTTCCCGATCGTAGAAATTGGCGGTCATCTTCTGCTGCATGATGGTGCCGCGCACGGCGGCCAGCCCCACCAGCGTGATCACGATCAGCAGGATCAGCGCCACCACCAGCGCCACGCCGCGCTGGCTGGCCGGGCGCGGCGACAGACCGCGCCGGGACGATGTGCTATGGGCTTGGAAAGTATGAGTCATCTCAATGCACCCGGTTGCGCACGGTGGTGGTGGCTGAAAACGTGCGCGTGATCGCCTGTACATTGGTGCCGGCCCGCTTGTCGGTGCTGGCCACGGTCAGGCTGACCTGCACGGCGTCGACCACCGCCCAGTTGGTGATCGCCGAGGCCGTCACGAACGTGGTTTGCGGCGGCTGGTGATAGAGGATGCTCATGCCGGTGACATCGCGCACCATCTCCTGTGGCACAGGCGTCGGCGTGCCCGCCACATTCTCCAGATCCGAGCGGTACAGCGATCGGCCGCCTACGGGGTTGGTGCCGATGAACCAGTCGGCCGCGGTGAGCTTGGCCAGCTGCGAATTCGGCCCGTAAGGGTAGTAGGTGCCGTTGGAGGTGCACACCGGCGGGTAACCCAGGCCCTTGGAGCAGTTGCCTGGGGTGGCGACGCCGACCCCGGAGTTGTGCACCACGGTGTTGTTGTTCTGGTAATCGGTGATCTGGAAGATCGCCGCATAGGAGGGATCGCATACGATTGCCACATCGCCGGGCTGGATCTGCGTACTGGTGCCATTGATCTTGAAGTTCGCCGCATTGATCGTCTGCAACACGCTCAGGCCAAGGTCGGCTGCGCCAATCAGCTGCAGCGAGGGCGTTCCGCTGACCCGCGTCTGCGGCGATGAGGTGGTGCCGAAGGCGATCGCCGGATCGACCTGGGTGGTGTTGTAGCCATGCACGGCGTTGGCCATGTCGGCCCACCAGACGGTACCGCCGGCAGTCGGGCCGTTGTTGAGCACGTTGGACACCAGCCCGTTGTTGCTGCAGCCGGTGAGGCCCGCGCCGCGGATGTCGTGCGCCATCAGCTCGAAGGCGATGCGCGAGCCGTCCTGCACGTCGCCGATGGCCTGGTTGGTGCGGTAGACCTGCTGGTTGGCCAGGAACACGCTGATCACCCCGGCGATCACGATCAGGCCCAGCACCAGCGCAACCATCAGCTCGATCAGGGTAAAGCCCGACGATGCGCGCAGGGATTCCGGGGCAGCGTGGTGGCGCGTGCTCATGCGGCGGCTCATGGCGTGCCCTTGGTGATGATCTGCTGGGTGCTGCTGCCGCCCACACCGGCGCGGCTGTCGTCAAAGGTCACGGTGATGGTGCAGTCGCCGCTGGCCGGGCAGTTGATGGCCCCGGTGGTGGTGGCCACCGCGCCGGATATCTGCCCCAGTTGCTGGCACCACTGGTTGACCTGCCAGCTTTGCAGCGTGGTGCCCGCCGCGGGGCAGGCGCTGGCCTGGATCGGTGCGGTCGTGTTGTAGGTGCCGGCGCGGGCATTGACCACGTCGGCGCGCATCGCGTCCAGGATCGAGTAGCTGGCGATCGTGGCCAGGCTGCGGGCCATCGAGCTGTTGCTGGTGGACAGCGACATCGCCTGCAGCGCCGCGATGCCCAGGAAGGCGATCGACAGCACCAGCACCGCGATCAGCACCTCGATCAGGCCGACGCCGGATTGATGATGGTGTGCGCCGGGAGGCGCCACATGCTGCGTGCGGGCCGAAGCATGCGCGGTAATTGCAAGGGGGCGGTTGGGGGTCATGGGCAGGTCCCCGTGCTGGAAGTGGTCTGGACGATCGAGCCGGCCGTGAGGGTGACCACGCGATGGTTGTTGCTGCTGATCGCGCTGCTGCAGATGTTCGCCACCGTGCCGGTGAATACAGTCGTGGTGTTCGGCAGATAGCCCAGTCCCTGGCTGCCGAAGCGCACCGCCGCCATGTCGCCGCTCAATTGCAGCGGCGTGACGATGCCGATGGTGGCAGCGCCCACCGAGCTGGCCACCGCCGGGGATCCGACCAAGGTCTCGACTGCGCCGGCCGCGGTGCCGCAGGCGGTGCCCAGCGGGTCGCTGGTATTGAGGCTGGCATTGTTGCTGCAGAACTGGACGCTGGCATTGCGCTTGATGGCTTCCATGCGCGCGATGTTCAGCGCGCCGACGACGTCGTTGGCGGTGGTGGTGAGCCGGTTGGAGATCGTCATGGTGCGGAAACTGGGCACGGCGATCACCAGCAGGATCACCGCCACGGCGAGGGTGATCATCAGCTCGATCAGGGTGAAGCCGCGGGCGCGCGCCTGGGCTGCGCGCCGGCCTGACCGCTGCGGCGTGGTGGTTGCCGGCAGCGGTGTCGGCCGCCGATGCGTGAGAACCTGCATGGAATGTCCCCTGATGCCCTAGCCTGACCTTGGCCCGGTTGTCGCCCACGGGCAAGCCCCCAGCCGACGAGCGGTAGCAATCCCCCGACAAGCGGCAGGGCCGGCCTGCCCTGGTCTTCGCATGGCCCGGACTGCGACCTCGGTGACGCCGGTGGCAGCGGCGAGGTGTTTGCCAAAAAAAGGCCCCGCATGGGCATGCGGGGCCTTGTGCCGGGAACCGCGCGGAAGGCGCGGCTTTCAATCGCTGCGGGTTACCAGATCTTCACCTGCTTGTCGGCGGGACGCACCATCGCGTCACCGGCCTTGCACTGGAATGCGCTGGCGAAGGCCGGCATGTTGGACGGCGCGCCGATCGCGCGCAGCGCCATCGGCGCGTGCGGATCGACGTTGAGCCGCAGGATGGCGGATTTCTCGCGCATGCTGCCGCGCCACACGCGCGCCCAGTTGAGGAAGAAGCGCTGGTCCTCGGTGTAGCCGCCGATTTTTTCCGAGGCCTCGGCCGGGTTCTTCTTCAGCGCGGTCTGCAGCGCGTCGTAGGCGACGTTGAGGCCGCCCAGGTCGGCGATGTTCTCGCCCAGGGTGAGCTTGCCATTGACGTGCAGGTCGGGCTTGTCCTTGATCGGCGTGTAGGCGTCGAACTGCTGCACCAGCTTGGCGGTGCGCGCGTCGAACTGCTGCTTGTCCTGCTTGGTCCACCAGTTGACCTTGTTGCCGTCGCCGTCGAACTGGCTGCCCTGGTCGTCGAAGCCGTGACTGGACTCGT
>JAJXTX010000114.1 GCA_021783385.1 Pseudomonadota bacterium | reverse complement strand
TGTTTCTGCCGATGCTGGCGCACGCCTCGTGCGATACGGTGAAAGCCGGCATCGACGCCAGGATCAAGGCCAAGGGGGTGTCGGGCTTCACGCTGGCGGTGGTGCCGGCGAATCAGACACCAGCGGGCGGCAAGGTGGTGGGCCATTGCCAGGGCGACCAGCAGATCGTCTATACCCGCGGTGCCGACGCGGCAAACAGCGGGCCGGCCAGCCCGGTCACAGCGCCGTCCAGCGGGCACGTGAAGATGGGCGCGATGGGCGAAGGCAAGCCGGAACAGGGCAAGCCGGACGAGCCGGCGCCACCGGCGAGCGCCTCATCCAGCGGTCGCTGAGTGGCACCGATGATTCGCGCGCGACGGGGTGCCGTTCATCGGCACCCCGTCGGCATTCACGGTTTGGCGTTGGCTGGCGCGGGCGGCGGTGAGCGCTCGAAGCTGCCGGCATAGCCGGGGAATACCACCGGGCTCTCGTAGCCGTCGGCCGAGACCGACGACACGCCGAAGAACCAGTCGTCGATCACCACGTCCTTGAGCACCGCGTGATCGACATCGCCCACGGCGCGCGCGTACTGCCACTGCGGCGCGGTGGTGTCGCGCCAGTGCACGCGGTAGCCGGCCGCGCCGGGCACCTTGTTCCAGCGCACGCTGGTGTCGTCGGACACGGCGCCGGCGATGCTCACGCCGGTGGGCGGTGCCGGCGCGCGGCTGAGTGCGGCCATGGTGATGGTATTGAGCGCGGTGACGTGGGCGAGGTAGCGGAAGTCGATGCCGTCGAGCGTGTCGCCGTAATGCACGCCGTCGACGGTGCGCAGATCCTGGTGCTGGCGGGTGTAGTTCTCGTGTGCCTCGGTCACGCGCACGGCGGGGAAGCCGGCCTGCAGAAACTCCACCTGGTCGCCGCCGCGGCCGAAGCGATCGGTGCGGTAGATCATCCGCACGCGCAGGTCGGGCAGGTAGCGGTCGGCCAGGCGCGACATGTAGCGCGCCAGATTGCGCGAGGGCGAATCCACCTCGCCGCCGTGATAGCGGCGGTAGGCGGCCTGCGCCGGGCTCTCGTTGCTCTTGGTGCCTTCGGAGAACACGCGCACGCTGGTGTTGCCGATATCGCCGTTCAGGCCCTGGCTGTTGCCGATGATGTCGTTGTTGAGGTCGGCCTCGACCTGCCAGCCCTGCGCCACCGCGTAGTCGGCCAGCACCTTGCCGCCGTAGAGGCCCTGCTCCTCGCCGGACAGCGCGGCGAACACCACGGTGGCATCGTTGTGCTGCTTCGACAGCAGCCGTGCCGCTTCCATCAGCGCGGCGACGCCGGAGGCATCGTCGTTGGCGCCGGGGGCGTCGCTGCGGCTGTTCATGATGTCGGTGACGCGCGAATCGAGATGGCCGGTCATCACGATGACGCGCTTCGGATCGCCCGTGCCGCGCTTGATCGCGACCACGTCCATCACCTCGGTCGGGGTCGGGATGCGCTCGCCGCTGACCATCTGCGAGGGCGTCACCACTTCCAGGCAGCCACCGCAGTCGCGCGAGATCGCCTCGAAGCGCGACTTCACCCAGCGCCGCGCAGCACCGATGCCGCGTGTGTCGGACTTCGTATCGGACAGCGTGTGGCGGGTGCCGAAGCTCACCAGCTTGGTGATGGTGGCGCGCAGCTGCGCCTCGCTCGGCGCGCCGGCCAGCGCCGTCAGCTCGGGCTGTTCGCGCGGTACGGCGGGCGGCGGTGAAGCAGCGGCACTGGCGTGCCCGCTGGCGAGCAGGAGCAGGCAGAGTATCGGTGTCGATCGGCGCATGGTTGGGCATCCTCTTGCGGGAAGCAGCAACGATACAACGCCGGCGCGACCCGATCTGCCGCCAGACAAACAAAGAGGCCAGCACGTTGCCGGGCTGGCCTCGAGTCCTGTGTCATCACTTCAAACCCGGTACGGTCGATCGAGGCACATCCCTGTGCGCCGATCCCGCTGGCGTAGCGCTTACTGCACGGTCAGGGTCACGTCATCCAGCACGAACGAGGTCTGCAGCGAGGCGTCCTCGGTGCCGGTGAACTTGATCGTCACTGTCTGACCAATGTAGGCGGCCAAGCTCACCGTGTGTGCCGAGTAACCGCTTGCGGCGTTGAGGTTGGAGTAGGTCGCCAGCGTCTTCAGCAGCGTGCCCGAGCTGTTGAACACCTGCACGTTGAGCTTGTCGTAAGCCGACGTAGTGGTGGTCTCGGCCGTGTCGATATGCAGGTAATAGGTCAGGTTGGCCGTGGTGTAGCCGCTTGGAATGGCGACCTGCTGCGATACCGTGTCGGTATGCGTGGTGCCGTAGCCGTCCAGCCAGGCGAACCAGCTGCCGGCATGGGCCACTTCACCGGAACAACCACTGTTGCTGCAGAGCACACCGGAGCTCATCGCCCAGGGTGAGGCGGTACCGGTTTCAAAGCCGGTGTTGCCGAGCAGCTGGGACGCGACGGTACCGCTGGAAACCGTCACCGATTGCGTCTTGGTGTTGGTCGCACCGGTATTGTCGGTCACCGTGAGGGACACGTTGTAGGTGCCGGCGGCGGCATAGGTATGGCTGGGGTTGGTGGCAGTCGAGGTGCCGCCGTCGCCGAAATTCCAGGCATACGAAGAGATCGTGCCGCCGGTATCTGTCGAGCTGTTGGTGAAATTGACCGTCAGCCCGCTGATCGTGTCACTGAAGTTCGCCACCGGAGTGCCGGTAGTGGTGCCACCGACGATCGGGTGGGAGATATCGCACTCGTTGGTGTCGTTCGACCAGGTACTCTGCATCGCATAGTAGCCGTTGCCCATGGTGACATTCTGCGTGGCCCCCTGACCCGAGGTGATCCAGGCACACTCGTCACCGTTTTCCTGACCGTTGTAGGTCGCGTTGCCGGTGTGGTTGGTCCAGCCACCAGCCGGGTTCTGATCGGTGACTGTCTCGGCGTACTCGTGGCCCTCGACGATCGAGAAGCCGTCGAGATTGCCTTGCGCCGTGGCGCCATTGACCGAGCCGGTGCCGCAGCTCGAACCCATGTCATAGACATAAGGCATGTTGGTAAACGCGACATCTCCCACCGGGGAGGTGACGCTCTGGTCACCATTCCAGTCGTGCCAGGCGCAGAAGGTCCCGCTACTCGTGTTGAAGCCGTCCGGGTGCGTTCCTGTTGGCGACAGGATCACGTACTGGGCATAACGGTTGGAGGCGGCGGTGGTGTTGCCGAAGTGCTGCGCGGCATTGATCGCCTCCTGCGCGAGTTGGGCGCCGGTAGCTTGTGACGGCGAGGCGACCGAGTTGTCATACCAGACACCGGCGAGATTGCCGCCGGTGGGGTAGCCGATCAGCGGCGCGCCCGAGGGACAGAAGGTGGCACCGGTGGATACCTGGGAACCATCGCAATACTGGGTCATCACACCGGACCACAGTTCTCCCCCGGTACCGAGTCCCTTGAACAGGTTTTGCAGATACGGCACAGCGTTGACCGGATCATTGGACAGAGTCAGGTTGCCGTTGGCATCGGTCCCGGCGGTGCCCCACTGGCTGCCGTAGACCACGATGTACACCTTCGGGGTGCCGCTGGTGACGCCGATGCCGTCGATGCCGCCGCCGAAGCTGAGCGTTTCGGTGCCGGTAGCGGCAGTGGTCGTGGTGGTTGCCTGCAGTGCTTGATACTGCTTCATCCTGCTCCACGCCTGCCTGGTGGGAAATGCGCCGTGGCGATAGGGATGGCCGTAGGCCGGCGCATAGGGATTTTTCGTTGGCTGCGTGGAACTATTGGAATTGCCTGCGCCATTGGTGGCAATGGCGGCTCCTGCTGTCAGAACCAGCAGGGCCGAAGTGGCGACTGCTTTCAACAGACTGCTTTTCAGATGACTGGTCATATTGACTCCCCATAGATTTCGAGGTCAAACGAACCCGATGCGGTCGCGTGACCCCATGATGAGTGCCGCTGACAGACGCGACACCACTGATTTTTCTGGATTGTCGTGCGACCCCACGCACTCACTGCGAATCTGCCCCGCTCCCTGATCCTCGGGTTCAATCCGCAGGCTTTTTGAAAGACAGCGCCAAAACCGGATGGCATGGCGTTGCGCGGGATCATTCGCCAAGCTCTCCCATGGCGAACTCACTGACAGTAGGCGGGCATGCCGATTATCGTCAATAGGACTTTTTGTAGTATCGGGTGACTGCAATCACAATTTCATGGGGGCTGTTGCCGGATGCGCAATGAATTACGAAAAATAATAATTTATTACGACATGGCGCCGAAGCTTGCGTAATCGCAATATGTTGCGGCGATGCTTCGAATAGCTTTGCGGCCGCTGCATGCGTCGCTGCCAGCCACCTGGCCCGGGGCTGTTTCCCAGTGGTGGGTGAGATCCATCGACGCGTCCGATGGATCCGGGTCCGGCCCGGTTCCATCGGATTTTCGCGGAATGCGGCAAGCCTTGCCGCAGTATTGCTGCGCAGGGAGCCGGTTACAGGCTCAGGGTGAATTTGACCATCACCTGGCCGGCCCGGTAGCTGTGGTTGAACTGATAATCGTAGACGCTTTCAAGTGACCACCGGTTGTTGCTGGCGAGCAGCAGCCCGGCACCCACATCCAGCACATCGCGCCCGGACTTGACACCCTGGGTAGTGAACGTCGGACCGCCGCTGGCGAAAGCGGCGGTATTGCTCATCGTTTCGCCACGGAATGAATGCAGCCAGTTGACGTGCACTTCGGGGCGCACCACGTGAGTGCCAGCGCTGTCGAGATCGCGCGCGAATTTCACACCCAGGCCGGACTGCACAAAATCGCCTTTTTGCGAATTGACCTTCAGGGCGATCGCGTTATTACCCATTTCGGTATAAGCGGCCGTATTCAGGCGGGTGTACTGCAAGGTGGCAGTCGGTGTAATGACGGTACGTCCGTCGCCCACATAGAAGTGGTAACCGGTGGCACCGAACGCGGTGTATTGATGGCCGCCGTAGCTGGCTACCGCGGTGCTGTTGATTCCCGGGAAAACCACCTGGCGCGAGCTGGAATAATCATCCAGTCCGTAAACCAGGGCCGCATTGACGAACCACGGGCCCGGCGCATAGCCAAGATAGGCGGTTGCCTGGTAGG
This sequence comes from Pseudomonadota bacterium, assembly GCA_021783385.1. Lineage (GTDB taxonomy): Bacteria > Pseudomonadota > Gammaproteobacteria > Xanthomonadales > Rhodanobacteraceae > Rhodanobacter. The sequence goes on along the minus strand of JAJXTX010000114.1, from coordinate 2,849 downwards.
AACGGATATTGCCGCGACTGGCCGAGCTCATGCCGTCGAGCATGGTGCGTGCATAGCGGACGCCCACGCCGGCGGTGACCGCCTGGCTGAGCGGCATGTCGTAGGCGAGCATCGCGCCGAAGCTGTTGTCGGTGTAGCCCTCGTAGCCATTCTGGCCGCGCTGCGAGCCGGCATAGCCGAACGCGGCACCCCACCACTGCGGGCGCGTGTGGTCGGGCTGGCAGGCCGCGGCGTTGTCCGGGCGCGGCGTGTTGCGGTCATCGGGCTGATCATTCTGCATGCAGGGCCGCGCGGCATTTTCCATGTGCGCCGCCCACAGTCCCTGAAACTGCTGGGTGACGCGGTAACTGGCCTGCGGCGACGCCAGGCTCACGGTGCCCGGCTGCAGTTGCGCCAACGCGTTGGCGACGGCGGGGGCGGTCGGCAGCAGCGTGATCGCGGTCAGCAGCGGCGTGGTGGCCGGCGTCAGCGGCAGCGCGTCGATGACTGGCGCGACGATCGGCGCTACCGGATTGGCCACCGGTGCCACCACCACCGCCAGCGGAATCTGCGTCGCAGTGATCTGCACCAGACCGTTGGTGGTGGGCGCTGCGGAGAACAGGTAGCGCGTGGTGTTGCTGGTCGCGGTGACAGTGCTGCCGTTGGTACCGCTGGTGGCGTCGACGATGTTGAATTGGCTGCCCACCGGTATCGGTCCGGTGACGGTCACGTTCACCTGCAACGCGTTGCCGATGGTGGCAGCGCCCACCGGCACGATCTTGCCGTACAGGGACGGGCTGAAGATGGTGGTGTTGATGGTGCCGGCCACTGGTATTGCGAACGCGCCGGCGACGTTGAGGGTGTTGGTACCCAGCGTGTACGCCGCGGCATTTGCCTGGCCGGTGATCAGCGCATTGCCGCCGGCCACGGTGATCTGCTTCAGGCCGCTGGCTGCGCCCACTGCACCGTCCAGGATGCTGTTGTTGTTCAGCGTCAGCGTGCCGGTGCCTGCACCCGCCGAGTTGGTGATGGCGGCCTTGATCGTCTGCCCCGCGCCGACATTGATGAAGCCGTCGCCGGCGAAATCCATGGTCGAGCCGGTGTTGCTGGTAAAGCCGTTGTTGAAATTGACGGTGCCGGTACCGGCCAGCGAGAAGGTGGTCGAATACACCGGACCATTGAAGGTCACCGTGTTGCCGTTGCTGCCGGCGGCGATGTTGAGGAAGGTGCTGCCGGTCTGGCCGACGAAACCGGTCACTGTCGAACTGCCGTTGAACTGGATGCTCGCCGTATTGGCGGCGTCGGTGGTGATGGCGCCGCCGGGATCGTTGCCGGTGTTGATGTCCTGGCTGCCGACGGTGAGCAAGCCGGGGCCTTGGGTATCGACGCCACTGGCCACGCCGACCGGGCCGACCACACCCGGCAGGACCACCACTTCGCGGGCGGCGGCGGATGGCAGCCAGGCCACCATGGCTGAGCCGAGGATGGGAATGAAGAGCATTTTTTTCATGGGATCGCCTCAGGTTGCGAACAATCTCGCAGCAGTGCATGGCCCACTGGGTCAGCAGGTACTGGGATAACTCGTCGATCCCCGTTTGGCGTATCACCCCGGAGGTAAACGTATGCGTCCAGGACGTATGTCAGGGTCATCGCTGCGCGGCAGCGAGGTGTTCAGGCAGAGATCCTCTGTCTGACCGGACGGCTACTTGCTTGGGCAACCGCGCATCTGTGCGGCTGCTGGTGTCGGGTGGATGGACTGTGTCGGATCGGACGCGCCGCGCAGAACACGCGGCGGAATCTACGTTGGCAGGACTGCGCGCACCATATCGCAACCACTGATGCGCACTGCCTCACTAGACAGGAGTCGATGTGAAGTGCATGTGCAGAGTGTCGCGCGCATGAGCCGCTTGCCGCCGATGTCTGCCGCCCCGCCCGTGCGGGCAGCGGCAGGGTGGACGCCCGGCCCAGATACCCATGAAGCCCGGATTGCGCGTGCTGCAGTTGCCGATCTGCGGCAGCGCGGTGGACAGGTCGGTGTCCGACAGACCTATCCGGGCACCCAGTGCGGTGCGCGCCGCGATCATGCGCGCCACCCTCTGCAGCTGCATCGCCCGAACCACTGGCTGTGCGGGGCGGTGATCAGCGTGTGCAGTGCGCTGGGTACGCCACTGGCGCCGCAGATCGACTTGTTCAGTCCGTGGATCGCGGTGGGGCCGGCGGACGAGATCTGGTACTGGTCGACCTGCTGGCCGGCCATGCTGGGCGAGATTGACGCAGGTGAAGGCAGGGCAGGTGTTGCTGCTCATCCGCAGGTCGCTGATGTGTCCGCCCCAGCCGGTGTTGAGGTTTTCCGGCGCAGCCTCCTGCCACACCTTTGTGGTCGGGCTGCGAGAAAAGCCTGGGCGGCAGCGGCACGCTGCGTGCCAGCGCGGTGGCGGGACGCGGGTCGCGCCGCGTGGCGAGCGTCTGCCGGATGCTGCTGCAGGCGCTGTCGGTTGAAAACCGGCGGCGTGCGCAGCCGGCTTTGCCCCAGGTGCCCCGGCGCGTTCGACTGGTTGGCGATACCCCCACTTGCCCGACGGCGAGCTGAGGTTGAAGGGGCACGCCCACTGCACGAAGTTGCGCGTCACCGATCTCGCAAAAACTTCCACTCGACTCTGTCCGCTGCGCCGCGCCAGCCGGCCAAGGGCCACGCAGTTCGAACTTTCGATACGGCGACGCGTGGCCGCGCACTGGCGGCAACCCGCCGCACGCTGCAGTGAACAGCGCGTGCAATTGAAATCGCCGTGATGCGACCATGCGCGGATGACCACGGCAAAACCACGGCGGGTTTCCATCATCGGCGGCGGCCCGGGCGGGCTGATGGCGGC
>JAJXTX010000113.1 GCA_021783385.1 Pseudomonadota bacterium | reverse complement strand
ATCGAACGGCGGCGTGAACAGCTTCGCGATCCTGTCGGGATGATCCACCAGCAGGCTGTCCACCGACGCCATCGCCTGCGCCGCGCGCGCGCGATCGGTGGCGCCGGCGATCACGCTCCACGACTGCGCGATGCTGTCGATCTGGCATGCCTCGCTTTCGCGCGATCCCAGCGGTGCGCCATCGTCGTAACAGCCGCGTCGATACCACGCGCCATCCCACGCCTGCTCCAGCGCCACGCGCAGGGCTGCGGCGTAGTCGTGCCAGCGCTGCACGCGGCCGCTATCGGCGCGCGCTTCGGCGAGCGGCGCGAACGCATCGAGGGTGGCCAGCAGAAACCAGCCGAGCCAGCTGCTTTCGCCGCGGCCCTGCGCGCCGACCGCGTTCATGCCGTCGTTCCAGTCGCCGGTGCCGATCAGCGGCAGGCCGTGCGCGCCGCGGGTGAGCGCGGAGTCGAGCGCGCGCGCGGCGTGTTCGTACAGCGTGGCCTGCTCGGCGGCAACGGACGGCTGAAAGAACGCGTCGGTGGCGCCGTCGGGAATGGCCGGGCCGGCGAGAAACGGCAGCCGCTCGTCCAGCACCGCGCGGTCGCCGCTGACCTCGACGTAGTGCGCGGCGACGTGCGCCAGCCACACGCGGTCGTCGCTGATTCTGGTGCGGATGCCCTGGCCGCCGGGCGGCAGCCACCAGTGCTGCACATCGCCCTCGGCGAACTGGCGGCCGGCCGCGCGCAGCAGATGCTCGCGCGCCAGGTCGGGCCGGCTCACGCACAGCGCCATCACATCCTGCAGCTGGTCGCGGAAGCCGTACGCGCCACTGGCCTGGTAGTAGGCGGTGCGCGCCCACAGCCGGCAGCTGGTCACCTGGTACAGCAGCCAGTCGTTGAGCTGGATGTCCAGCGCACGATCGGGCGTACGCACCTGCACGGTATCGAGCAGGCCGTTCCACTGCGCGGCGACCTCAGCCAGCACCTGCTCAATGTCGATCGCGCGGTAGCGGGTGATCAGCGCCTGCGCCTCGGCATCGCTGGCGGCGTCGCCGAGCAGGAAGACCAGCTCGATCTGCGTCTGCGGCGGCAGCTCGATGCGCGCCTGCAGTGCGCCACACGGGTTCAGTCCGCTGCCGAGCCGGCCCGACAACGGTGCCCCGTCGCGCAGTGCGGCGGGGGCGTCGACGCCCCCGAGCGGGCCGAGAAACTCGCTGCGATCGCCGCTGATCGAATGCTGCTGTCCGGCCATGTCGAAGAACGCCACGCGCCCGCCGAAATCCGGTCGCCACGGATTGCGCGCGAACAGCGCGCCGGTGGCCGCATCGCGCGCCGTGATCACGAACGGCGCCGGGGTGGTGCCGTTGGCGCCCAGCGCCCACGCCACATAGCCGGTGACCGACAGCCGGCGCGTGCGGGTCGAGCGGTTGCACAGCCGCAGCCGCGACAGCTTCACGCTATCGGCGATCGGCACGCACTGGGTCAGCTCCAGCTCGATGCCGTGCGCGTCGGTGCTGAAGCGCGTCCAGCCCTTGCCATGGGTGCACGCATAACTGGCGTCGGCGCCGGGGACCGGCAGCGCGGTGGCACTCCACAGCGCGCCGGAGTCGGCATCGCGCAGGTACACCACGTCGTGCGGCGCGTCGCTGACCGGATCGTTCGGCCACGGCGTCAGCGGATTCTGCTGGCTGTTGAGCGACCACGCATAGCCGCCGCCCTCGGCCGACACCAGGAAGCCGAACGCGGGGTTGGCGATCACGTTCACCCACGGCGCCGGCGTGGGGCGCTGGCCGTCGAGCGCGATGCGGTAGCTGCGCCCGCCGTCGGTGAAGCCGCCGCTGCCGTTGCCGAACGCGGGCTCGGCGTCGGGCTCACGCGGTGCCGCCGCTGGCGCGGTGGCGCGGAGCGGCGCGGGAATCGCGTCGGCGACCGCGCTGACTGCGACCGCCGGCGCCGCGGCCTCCGGCATCCCCAGCACCAGCCGCGCCGCGGTCAGCAGGCCGTCGCGCAGCGCCTCGCCGATCGCACCATCGCGCAGCGCGAACAGTTCGGCGACCGGCTGCGCGGCGTCGGCTTGCAGCTGCGCGCGCTGGGCCTCGAGCAGCGGCTGCAGCGTCGCCTGCAGCGCGTCGCCCGCCGTCCCGCTGGCGGCATTCAGCAGCACCACGTCGACCGCGAATTGCTGCCGATGCCAGGCGCGCTGCGCCAGCAGCAGCTCGCGCACGCGCGGCAGCTCGGCGGATTCGCCGACCTGCAGCAGCGCGATCGGACGATCGCCGGAAATGCCTGCCGCCCACAGCGTGGGCGGGCCGCCGCGGCCGCGCTCGCGCCGTGCGGGCGCGGCCCGCTGCGCCGCATCGCTGCACAGCAGCGCGCCCAGCCAGCCGTCCATCCGCGCCGCCTGCGCGGTGTCGATGCCGAGCTGCTGCCGCTCGCTCTGCGCCTGCGCGCTGGCGCCGGCAAACAGCTGCGCGGCGGCGTGCGGGTTGGCCAGCTGCTCGCTCAGCGCCAGCGCGCCTTCGCGCGTGTCGGCCAGCCGCGTCCACAGCAGCAGGCGCACGCTGGCGCGCGGCGCCAGCGTGAACGACTGGCGCAGGCTGAAGATCGGATCGAGCACGCAGCCGCTGCCGTTCGACAGCCGGGCGCCGGGCTGCATCGCCTGCGCCCGGCGCAGCGTGCGGCCGCGGCCGAGAAAGCGCGCCCGATCGGTTTCGTACGCGGGCACGGCGCTGGCCGGCGCGCCCTCGAGCTGCAGCGCTTGCGCGGCCCACACGCTGGCCTCGCTGTCCGCGCGACGGCGGCGGGTGGCCAGCAACAGCTGTTGCGCCGCCACCCACTCGGTCTGCACGAACATCTTGGAAAACGCTGGGTGCGCATCATCCGCGCCGATCGGCCCAAGCACCAGTTCGGCATACGAGGTCAGCGACAGCGTGCGCGTGCGGTCGCCGTGATTGCTGACCGTGAGGCAGCGCAGCTCGACGTCCGCCGCGTCGGCCACCGCCACCTCCAGCACGCTGTGCAGGCTGTGGTGGCGGCGCCGGAAGCTGGCGCGGCCGGCGCTGAAATCCACCGCGTCGTCGGGCATGCCCAGGCCCAGCGGCTGCCGCGTGGCCGACCACACCTCGCCACTGGCCTCGTCACGCAGCAGCAGGTAGCTGCCCCACGCGTCGCCGACCGGGTCCTCGCGCCAGCGCGTCACCGCCAGCCCGCGCCAGCGGCTGAAGCCGGTGCCGCTGGCGCCCAGCATCACGCTGTACGCGCGGTTCGACGACGGACCATTCGCGAGCAGGCAACGGTCGGGCGTGGCGGAGGTATCGCGCGAGCGGGATGACATGGACAGTCCGTGCCGATGGAGTGAAGCATCAGCATGCGCCCGGCACAGCATCCGCGGCGTCAACAGCGCGGCGTCGACCTCGGCTTAACGATGCCGCGGAGTAGGATGCCCCGATGATTCGTCCAAGCGAGCGCCATGCAGTTGCCGTACCCGTGGTGTCATTGCGCATGCGGGCACACCGGAGCAGCGACGCTTGATCGCGCCCCCGCCTGCCGCACCGATCGCGCTGCCGATGCTGGCCGACGAGGCGCTGCTCGACCGGCTGCAGCGTGCCGCGTTCGATTACTTCGTGCACAACATGAACCCTGGCAACGGCCTGATCCCCGACACCTCGCGCGACAACTCGCCGGTGAGCATCGCGGTGGTCGGCTTCGCGCTGTCGGCGTATCCGGCAGCGGTGCAGCGCGGCTGGATGGCGCGCGATGAGGCGGTGCGGCGCAGCCTGGCGGCGCTGCGCTTCTTCCGCGACAGCGACCAGAGCGGTGGCCCCACCGCCACCGGCTACCGCGGTTTCTACTACCACTTTCTCGACATCCACAGCGGCGCGCGCGTGTGGCAGTCGGAGCTGTCGATGATCGACACTGCGCTGCTGATCGCCGGCGCGCTCACCGCCGCGATGTATTTCAGCGCCGACAGCGCCGGCGAGACCGAGCTGCGCGCGCTGGTGGATTTTCTCTACCGGCGGATCGACTGGCGCTGGTCGCAGGACGGCGGCGAGACGATCCGCCAGGGCTGGAAACCCGAGTGCGGCTTTCTGCACTACGGCTGGGAGGGCTACAGCGAGGCGATCGTGCTGTACGTGCTGGCGATGGGTTCGCCGACCCACCCGATCAGCGGCGACTGCTACCGCGCCTGGACCGCCACCTACCAGTGGGAAAACCTGTACGACCACGATTACCTCTACGCCGGGCCGCTGTTCGTGCACCACTTCTCGCACGCGTGGATCGATCTGCGTGGCATCCGCGACCGTTTCATGCGCGAGAAGCGCGCGGACTATTTCGAGAACAGCCGTCGCGCGGTGCTGATCCAGCGCGAGTACGCCTGGCGCAACCCGCACGAGTTCGATGGCTACGACGAAAACGGCTGGGGGCTGTCCGCCTGCGACGGCCCCAGCGACGAGCAGCTCGGGCTGGCCAACGAACCGCGCCGGCTGTTCGGCTATGCCGCGCGCGGCGTGCCGTACGGGCCGGACGACGGCACGCTGTCACCCTCGGCGGTACTGTCCTCGCTGCCCTTTGCGCCCGACATCGTGCTGGCCGCCGTGCGCAACCTGCTGCTGCGCTATCCGGAAATGCTCAGCGACGACCGCCTCACCAGCAGCGTCAATCCTTCGCTGATCGATGCCGATGGCAAGGCCTGGGTCTCCGCCGGCCACTACGGGCTCGACCAGGGCATCGTGCTGATGATGATCGAGAACCACCGCAGCGGCCTGCTGTGGCAGCTGATGCGCGGCTGCAGCTACCTGCGCGAGGGCCTGCGCGTGGCCGGCTTTCGCGGCGGCTGGCTGTTGGCGCCCGCGCCGGCCGGAGCGCGCTGATGTCGCTTCACGCCAGTCCGCTCATCACCCCGCAGGACGTGTACGAACGCGAGCGGCTGGCCCACGTGCATCCCGAAACGTGGCGCAATCCGACCCCGCCGGAGCGCTACCAGCTGGTGATCGTCGGTGTCGGCCCGGCCGGGCTGGCCGCGGCGGAGATGGCCGCCACGCTGGGTGCACGGGTGGCGTTGATCGAGCGCCATCTGCTCGGCGGCACCTGCCTCAACAACGGCTGCGTGCCGTCGAAAACGCTGATCCGCACCGCGCGGCTGTATGCCGACATGCGCAATGCCAGCCGCTACGGCGCGCATCCACCCGCCGAGATCGAGGTCGACTTTGCCGCCGCGATGGAGCGCGTGCGCCGCATCCGCAGCCACCTCGGCGGCAGCGATTCGGTGCGCAAGCTGGCCGCCGTCGGGGTGGACGTGTACTTCGGCAACGTGCAGTTCACCGGCGTCGACTCGCTGACGGTCAATGCGGAGGAAGCGCTGCGCTTCGACAAGGCCATCATCGCCACCGGGGCGCGCCCGCACATTCCCGACATTCCCGGCCTGCGCGAGGCCGGCTGCCTGACCAATGCCAACGTGTTCAACCTCACCGAGCTGCCGCGCCGGCTGCTGGTGATCGGCGGCGGCCCGCTTGGCTGCGAGCTGGCGCAGGCGTTCAGCCGGCTCGGCGCACAGGTCACCATCGTGCAGGACAAGCCGCTGTTTCTCGAACGCGAGGAGCGCGATGCGGCGCAGATGCTGTCCGACGCGTTTGCCCGCGATGGCATCGAGGTGCGCCTGAACACCCGCGTCACCGCCGTGCGCGTGGTCAGCGGCGAAAAGCAGATCGACATGGTCAGCGACGACTACCACAGCACCATCGCGGTGGACGTGATCCTCACTGGCGTCGGCCGCCTGCCGAATGTGGAAGGGCTGAATCTGGCGGCAGCCGGCGTCGGGCTGGCGGACACCGGCGGCATCCGCGTCGACGATCACCTGCGCAGCAGCAACCCGCGCATCTTTGCCGCCGGCGACGTCTGCCTGCAGCAGCAATACACCGCCACCGCCACCGCCTCGGCGCACATCGCGGTGCGCAACGCGCTGTTCGGCGGGCGCCAGCGGATGAGCGAGCTGATCGTTCCGTGGTGCACCTATACCGATCCGGAAATTTCCCACGTCGGCCTGTACGTGCGCGAGGCGAACCTGCAGGGCATTCCGATCAAGACCTTCACCATCCCGCTGCACGAGATCGACCGCGCGGTGACCGACAGCGAGCAGGCCGGCTTCGTGAAGATCCACGTGCGCGAGCGCAGCGACAAGATCCTCGGCGCCACCATCGTGGCCCTGCATGCCGGTAGCATGATCAACGAGATCACTTTGGCGATGGTGGCTGGCCTCGGCCTGCGCACGCTGTCGCGGGTGGTCCACCCCTACCCGACCCAGGGCGAAGCGATCCGCTGCGCCGCCGATGCCTGGAACCGCACGCGGCTGACCCCGCGCGTTCGCGCACGGCTGCGCCGCTGGCTGTCACGCTGACGCCTCGCAAACCGGTACTCACGCTTCACCACCTTCAGGACAGCACATGAAACTCGGCATGATCGGACTCGGCAAGATGGGCGCCAACATGGCCGAGCGCCTGCTGCGCGGTGGCCACGCGGTCTGCGGCTTCGACCCCGACGCCAAGGCGCGCACCGCGCTGGAGGCGAAAGGCGCCACGTCGGCCGGGTCGCTCGCCGCACTGGTCGCTGCCCTGCCTGCGCCGCGCGTGCTGTGGCTGATGGTGCCCTCGGGCAAGATCACCGACGACAGCGTCAACGCGCTGCTGCCGCTGCTGGCGAAGGGCGACACCGTGGTCGACGGCGGCAACTCGCACTACAAGGACAGCCTGCGCCGCGCCGCGTTGTATGCCGAACACGACCTGCACTACCTCGACTGCGGCACCAGCGGCGGCGTGTGGGGGCTGGCCGAGGGCTACAGCATGATGATCGGCGGCGACGCGGCCGCGGTCGAGGCCTTGCGGCCGATCTTCGAGACGCTGGCGCCGGGCAAGGATCAGGGCTGGGGTCGCGTCGGCCCGGTCGGCTCGGGCCACTACACCAAGATGGTTCACAACGGCATCGAGTACGGCCTGATGCAGGCCTACGCCGAAGGCTTCTCCCTGCTGAAGCACAAGGAAGACTTCGCCCTCGACCTGCATCAGGTCGGCGAGATCTGGCGCTACGGCAGCGTGGTGCGCTCGTGGCTGCTCGACCTCACCACCGACGCGCTCGGCAAGAACCCCGCGATGCAGGGCATCGCGCCCTACGTGGTCGACTCCGGCGAAGGCCGCTGGACCGTCGACGCCGCGATCGAACTGGGCGTGCCCGCGCCGGTGATCACGCTCGCCCTGATGGAACGCTTCCGCTCGCGCGACGCCGACTCCTTCGCCGACAAGCTGCTCGCCTCGATGCGCAACGAGTTCGGCGGGCATGCGGTGAAGAGCGAATAGCCACGCGCTGTGCACGTTCCCCTGCGGCACCGGGAAACAGGAGACCGCTCGATCCGTGTGCTCGACGCTCCGGCCAAGCCCTTTCTGGTGGAACGCAGCCTCACCCCAGCCGCAGCAGCTTCCTCACCGCAGGCAGATTGCGGCGGCTGATTTCGGGGCTGAGATCGGTACCCGCGAGGCGGGCCAGCACCCGCCCGTCGGGGAGGTTTTTCAGGCCGAGCAGGCGCGCGGTGGGCACCAGGCAGTTGCGGTGCAGGCGCACCAGCTGCTGCGGGTAGGCTTCCTCCAGCTGGCGCAGCGACTCCTCGATCAGCAGCTCGCCGCGCTGGTGCTGCACGGCCACGTATTTCTCCTCGGCGATCAGGCTGATCACTTCGTCCAGCGCGATGCGGATCTGTTCGCCGCGCAGCCGGCCGTGGAGGAAGCCGGCCGCCTCGCGTGGTGCGTCGGCCAGCCGCCGCTGCGCCCGCTGCAGCGCGTCGCGCAGGCGCTCCAGCCGCACCGGCTTGAGCAGGTAGTCGACCGCGCCCAGCTCGAAGGCCTTCAGCGCATGCACTTCGTAGGCGGTGCAGAAGATCACCTGCGGCCGCACGCGACCGGCCAGCCGCTGGGCCAGCGCGGTGCCGCTGACGCCGGGCATGTTGATGTCCAGCAGCAGCACGTCCGGCTGCAGCTCGCCGATCGCCG
>JAJXTX010000003.1:22693-32426 GCA_021783385.1 Pseudomonadota bacterium | reverse complement strand
ACCTCGCGCGCGGCGTCGGCGTTCATCAGCATGATGCCCGCGCCCACCAGCACGTCCGGCCAGACCGAGGGCGCGAAGGCGGTGACCGCGCCGGCGATCACGATGGCGATATTGGCAAACACGTCGTTGCGTGCCGACAGAAAGGCCGCGCGCGTGAGGCTGCCACCGTGGTGGCGATAGCGCGCCAGCAGCAGCGCGCAGCCGAAGTTGACGGCGAGCGCGCCGAGGCCGGTCAGCGTCAGCGGCACGGGCGCCGGCGGGATCGGCAGCTGCAGCTTGCCCCACAGCGCCCACAGCGTGGCCAGCGCCGGCACCAGCAGGATCGCCGCCAGCCCCATGCCCACGCGCGCCCGCGCGCGCAGACTCCAGCCGAGCGCCAGCAGGATCAGCAGGTTCACCGAGGCGTCTTCCAGAAAATCCACGCTGTCGGCGAACAGCGAGACCGCGCCGATCGCCAGCGCCACGGCGAACTCGATGCCGAAGTAGGCGAGGTTGAGCAGGGCCACCAGCCCGACGGCGCGACGCAGTCCGCGATCGGTGGTGACGGTTGCGGGCACTCAGCTCACCGCTTCGGCGACGGCCATGCGCGTCAGCGGATCCACCGCCACCGCGTCGGCATCGTTCATCAGCTGCAGCTGGCCGTCCTGGATCAGGCACTGCAGGCGCATGCCACGCTGCAGCAGCGTGACCAGTTCGGTGACGGTGGCGGCCGGGATGTCCAGCACGGTGAGGTTGCGGTTGCGCCCCAGCGACGTCCCGACCTTGGCCCACCACAGCTCCGCCGCGTGGCCGCCGTAGCTGATCACCACCACCTGGCGCGCGCGGCCGCAGGCCTTGCGGATGCGCGTCTCCTCCGGCTGGCCGACCTCGATCCACAGTTCGATCTCGTCGGTGTACGCCTTGCGCCACAGCGCCGGTTCGTCCTCGTCGCTGAGGCCCTTGCCGAATTCCAGCCGGTCGTCCGCGTACAGCGCGAACGCCAGCAGTCGCAGCATCAGCCGCTCCTCGGTTTCCGACGGATGGCGGGCCACGGTCAGCGCATGGGTGGCGTAGTAATGCCGGTCCATGTCGCTGATCTGCAGTTCGACTTTGTAGATGGTGGCGTTGAGTGCCATGACGCGTGTCCCGGGACAACAGCCGACCATTGTACGCGCCCGCGACGCTGCACGAGTTCGGGCGAGGGCGGAACGGCATGCTGCGCGAGCGGATTACACTCGCGCTCCATGCCTTCGTCGACAGCCCCGGCCAGCCGCGCCAGCACCGTGCATCTGCCACCGGGCGACTGGACCTGTGTGCTCGACGCGCTGTGCGCCCGGTTCGTCGCGGTCAGTCGCACGCAGTGGCTGGACCGGATCGCGCGGGGGCGGGTGCTGGATGCGCAGGGCGTCGCGATCACGCCGCATACGCCGTACCGGACCGGGCTGTGCATCCACTACTACCGCGAGGTGCTGGACGAGGCGCCGATCCCGTTCATCGAAAGCGTGCTGCATCTCGACGAACACCTGCTGGTGGCCGACAAGCCGCACTTCCTGCCGGTGACGCCGGCGGGCGGGTTTGTCGAGCAGTGCCTGCTGCACCGGCTGATCCGGCGCGGCCACGCCGATGCGGTCCCGCTGCACCGGATCGATCGGCTCACCGCGGGCCTGGTGCTGTTCTCGATCAATCCGGCGAGCCGGGCAGCCTATCAGGCGCTGTTCCGCGAGCGGGCGATCGTCAAGCGCTACGAGGCGCTCGCGGCACCGCTGCCGGGGCTGGCGTTTCCGCTGCGGCGCTGCTCGCGCATCGCGGCGGGCGAGCCGTTCTTTCGCATGCGCGAGGTGGATGGCGAGGCGAACAGCGAAACGCGCATCGAGGTGATCGGACGCAGCGACGACGGCTGGCGCTACGCGCTGCATCCGGTCACCGGCAAGAAGCACCAGCTGCGCGTGCAGATGGCCGCGCTGGGCGCGCCGATCCGGCATGACCCGTGGTATCCGCAGCTGGCCGACAAGGGGGTCGATGACTATGAGCGTCCGCTGCAGCTGCTGGCGCAGCGCCTGGCGTTTGTCGATCCGTTCTCTGGCCAGCAGCGACAATTCGAGAGCCGCATGCGTTTGTGACCGGGATCGGGTGGCGGCGTGGGTAACCGCCGGCAGGCATTCCACGCTATCTTCCGCAGCAGCATTCCACCGGGGGAGGGGTATACGTGAACACACCATCGTCCAGCGCAACGCCGCGCACCGAGCTGACCGTGCGTGGCCTGATCATCGGCATCGTGATCACCGTGGTGTTCACCGCGGCCAACGTGTTCTTCGGCCTGAAGGCCGGCCTCACCTTTGCCACCTCGATCCCGGCGGCGGTGATCTCGATGGCGGTGCTGCGGTATTTCAAGGGCGCCACGATGCAGGAAAACAACATCGTGCAGACGGTCGCGTCGGCCGCCGGAACACTGTCGTCGATCATCTTCGTGTTGCCCGGACTGATCCTGATCGGCTGGTGGACCGGCTTCAACTACTGGACCTCGTTCGCGATCTGCGCGCTGGGCGGCATCCTGGGCGTGATGTATTCGATTCCGCTGCGCCGCGCGCTGGTGACCAACTCCGACCTGCCGTACCCGGAAGGCGTGGCCTGCGCCGAGGTGCTCAAGGTGGGCGCCGGCGCCAGCGAGGGCGTCAGCGCCGAGGCGGCGGCGGCCTCCAACCGGGCCGGCCTGCTGGCGGTGCTGTGGGGGGCGATCGTCTCGGGCGTGTTCGCGGTGGTGGTCGCCACGCGGGTGTTTGCCGGCGACGTGGTGCAGTATTTCCGCGTCGGCGGCAGCCAGGGCGGGGTCACCGGGTTCGACTTCTTCCTGTCGTTCGCGCTGTTCGGCATCGGGCATCTGGTCGGGCTGTGGGTGGGCATCGCGATGCTGGTGGGCGCGTTGATCGGCTGGGGCTGGGGCGTGCCGCACTTCTCCGCGATGATGCCGCTGGCCGGCTCGATCGCCGACCTGGCGAATGCCACCTGGAGCCACAAGGTGCGCTTCGTGGGCGCCGGCACCATCGGCGTGGCAGCGATCTGGACGCTGGCCAAGCTGGTCAAGCCGGTGATCAGCGGTCTGGCCTCGGCGATGGCGGCCTCGCGTGCGCGCGGCGCCGGCAACGCGGCGCTGCTGCCGCGTACCGAGCAGGACATCCCGATCGGCCAGGTCGGCCTGATCTCGCTGGTATCCCTGCTGCCGATCGGCTGGCTGATCGCGAACTTCGCCACCACCGCCGGCAACGGCCTGGGCGACCACGTGGTGGCGCTGGTCGTCAGCGGCCTGATCTTCGTGGTGCTGATGAGCTTCTTCGTGTCCGCCGTGTGCGGCTACATGGCCGGCCTGATCGGTTCCTCGAACAGCCCGCTGTCGGGCATCGGCATCATCGTGGTGATCAGTGCGGCGCTGCTGCTGGTGCTGGGCCTGCGCTCGCAGCTGCCGGCGAGCAGCGAGAATGCGCTGGTGGCGTTTGCGCTGTTCATCACCTCGATCGTGTTTGCCGCCGCGGCGATCGCCAACAACAACCTGCAGGACCTGAAGACCGGCCAGCTGGTCGATGCGACGCCGGCCAAGCAGCAGTGGGCGCTGGTGATCGGCGTGCTGGCCGGCGCGGCGATCATTCCGCCGATCCTCGACCTGCTCAACCATGCCTACGGCTTCGTCGGCGCGCCCGGCCCGGTGCGTCCGCACGCGCTGCCGGCGCCGCAGGCCGGGCTGATCTCGGCGCTGGCGCAGGGCGTGATCAAGAACAACATCGACTGGAGCCTGATCGAGATCGGCGCGGGCATCGGCGTGGTGATGATCATCATCGACGAGCTGCTGCGCCGTAACACGAAATCTGCCCACTTGTCGCCGCTGGCGGTGGGTCTGGGCATTTACCTGCCGACGCAGAGCACGCTGATGGTGGTGGTGGGTGCGGTCGCCGGCTGGTGGTTCGACCGCCGTGCGGACCGTGGGTTGAAGAATCCCGAGGCGACCAAGCAGCTTGGCGTGCTGCTGGCCTCCGGCATGATCGTGGGCGAGGGTCTGCTGGGTGTGGTGATCGCCGCCTTCGTGGCGTTCACCGGCAAGGACTATCCGCTGGCGCTGGTCGGCAATGCGTTTGCCAGCGGCCCGGCGCGCTGGATCGGCGGCGCCGCGTTCGCTCTGGTGATGGTGCTGCTGTACCGCTGGGTGGCTCGGCTGGGTCGTGCTGCGAGGTGAGACCGCTGCCCCCTGACGTTGGCGTGACCGCGCCGCACCCGATGTAGCGATCCATTCATTACCTGAAACAGTCCAGGCTCTACACTAGGGAGTCTGCAGGGGAGTTTGTCGTCGCGTGGAGCAGCAAAAAGTCGAGCAGCAAATTCCCGCTACCGAGCACGCCCTGGCGCCGCCCAGCCAGCGCGCGGTGCTGCTGCGCCGACTGGCCGGACCGCTGCTGTCGGTAGCCATGCTGTGCCTGGCGCTGTGGGCGCTGCACCTGCTGGCCAGGGAAGTGAACTATCACCAGGTGCGCCAGTACGTGCAGGGCGTCTCGCGCGGACGCATGCTGCTGGCGGCGCTGTTCACCGCGCTGGGCTACGCCGTGATGACCCTGTACGACCGCTTCGCGCTGGCCTCGATCGGCCGCCGGCTGCCGTGGCGCCGGGTCAGCCTGATCTCCTTCATCAGCTACGCCTTCAGCAATGCGGTGGGCATGTCGCTGCTGGTGTCCGGCTCGATCCGCTACCGCTTCTATATCCAGAACGGGCTGTCCACCGGCGAGGTGGCCAAGGTGGTGCTGTTCTGCACCACCAGCTTCTGGCTGGGCCTGCTCGCGCTGACCGGGGTGACCCTGCTGTGGGTGCCGCTGCCGGAGGGCCTGCCACTGGCTTCGTTCCGCGTGCTGCTGGGGCTGGTGCTGACCCTGCTGCCGCTGGCGTGGCTGGCCGGTGGGCAGATCCGCCGCCCGTTCAAGCTGTGGCGCTGGCGCGTCAGCATGCCTTCGACCGCGATCGGGCTGCAGCAGATCCTGGTCGGCGCGCTGGACTGGGGGCTGGCCGCCGCGGTGCTGTACGTGCTGATGCCGGATCAGCTCAACCACGGCTTCGGACACTTTCTGGCGATCTTCGTGATTGCCCAGATGATCGGGCTGATCAGCCACGTGCCCGGTGGCCTGGGCGTGTTCGAGGCGGTGATCCTGGCGGGCTTCGGTGCCACCGGCAACCAGGCGCTGGCGGCGCCGATCCTTGGCGCGCTGGCGGCGTTCCGGGTGATCTATTACCTGCTGCCGCTGTGCATGGCTACCGTGTTGGTGCTGCAGCGCGAGGCGCGCGGCCTGCGTCAGAAATCCCTGCTGTCGCCGTGGTTCACTGGCCTGCTGCCGTCATTCTTCGCCGGGCTGACGCTGGTCTCCGGCGCGGTGCTGCTGTTTTCCGGTGCCACCCGCGGCGTGCCTGATCGCATGGCGATCCTGCGCCACGTGCTGCCGCTGTCGGTGCTGGAAGTCTCGCATCTGCTGGCCAGCGTGATCGGCATGCTGCTGCTGATCCTCGCCCGCGGCCTGCAGCGCCGGCTGGACGCGGCCTACGTGCTGACCCTGGTGCTGCTGGTGGCCGGGGCGGTGCTGTCGTTGCTGAAGGGCATCGACTATGAAGAGGCGACCATGCTGACCCTGCTGGCGATGGCGCTGGCTCCCGCGCACCGGCTGTTCTACCGGCGTGCATCGCTGTTCAGCACCAGCTTTTCGCTGGGCTGGATTCTGGCGATTGTGGCGGTGCTGGGCTGCGCCACTTGGCTGGTGATGTTCAGCTACAAGCACGTCGACTACAGCGCCGACCTGTGGTGGGAGTTCAGTTTCCGCCAGGGCGGCGCGCCGCGCGCGCTGCGCGCGTTGGTGGCCGCCGCCGCCGCAGGCATGCTGTTTGCGCTGGCCAGCCTGATCCGTCCGGTGCGGCTGCATCGCGAACCGCCGAGCGAGGCCGAGCTGGCGCAGGCGCTGCCGCTGATCAAGCAGTTTCCCTCGGCACAGGCCCACCTGGCGCTGATGGGTGACAAGACGCTGCTGTTTGATCCCACGCACCAGGCGTTCGTGATGTATGACATCGCGGGCCGCAGCTGGGTGACCATGGGCGATCCGGTCGGTGCCGACGAGGATGTGCGGCGCGAGCTGGTATGGACCTTCCTCGAACAGTGCGAGCACGCGGGTGGCTGGCCGGTGTTCTATCAGGTCAGCCCGGCCGACCTCGACCTGTATCTGGAAGTGGGCATGAACCTGCTGAAGATCGGCGAAGAGGCGCGCGTGCGGCTGCCGGATTTCAACCTCGACGGCAAGTCGAAAAAGGTGCTGCGCAACACCGTCAACAAGCTCACCCGCGAGGGCCTGCGGCTGGAGATCGTGCCGGCCGAGGCGGTGGCGCCGCTGCTGCCGCGGCTGCGGCAGATTTCCGATGCGTGGATGCACGACAAGAAGGTGCGCGAGAAGCGCTTCTCGCTCGGTGCGTTCGATCCGCATTACCTGGTGCGCATGCCGATGGCGCTGGTCTGGCAGCACGACCGGATCGTCGCGTTCGCGAACCTGTTCCTCAACGAGACGCGCGTGGAGGCATCGATCGACCTGATGCGCTTCCTGCCCGATGGCCCCACCGGCATCATGGATTACCTGTTCGTGGAGCTGATGCAGTGGGCGCGCGCCGAGGGCTACCAGTGGTTCAATCTGGGCATGGCGCCGCTGGCCGGCCTGCAGAGCCGGCGCCAGGCGCCGCTGTGGAACCGCTTCGGCGCGATGGTGTTCGGGCGCGGCGAGCGCTTCTACAATTTCCGCGGGCTGCAGCGCTACAAGGACAAGTTCGATCCGGAATGGGAACCGCGCTACATGGCAGTACCCGGCGGCATCGCCCTGCCGATGATCCTGGCCAACGTGGCCAGCCTGATCTCCGGCGGACTCTCCGGCGTGGTGCGTCGATGAAGTACCTATGAAAACAGGAAAACGGATCATGTGGGCTGCGTCAGGTGCGTGCGTGCTGGGATTGGCCCTGCTGTGGAATCCGTTCGCGCGCCCGAGCCTGGAGAAATCCGTGGTGATGGTGCCGGCCGCCAGCGGCGTGCAGGCGCCGGTGGGAGAGGGCAACGTGCTGACCATCCTGTATTCCGGCGATGGCGGCTGGGCCGATCTGGACAAGCAGCTGGGGAGTGCCTTCGCCGCACGTGGCATCCCGGTGCTCGGCGTCAACGCGTTCAAGTATTTCTGGCGCAGCCGCTCGCCCGATGAAGCGGCCGAGCAGCTGGATGCGCTGATCACCAAGTATTCCGCGCAGTGGCACAAGCCGCGCATCTGGCTGGTCGGCTTCTCGTTCGGCGCCGACGTGCTGCCGACGATCATCGACAAGCTCAGCCCGGCCAACCGCGCGCGCATCACCCAGCTGGTGCTGCTCTCGCCCAGCCGCGACACCAGCTTTGAGATCCAGTTCGAGGGTTACATGATCACGCAGGGGCGGATCAAGGCTTTCGTCAAGACCGTGCTGGAGAAATTCAACAAGGTGCCGCATTACGACGCGATGCCGCCGCTGCAGGCGCTCGACAACCATCCGCCGACCGTGTGCTATTACGGTCTGGACGAAGCGGACGACAGCCTGTGCACCATGCCGGGCCTGCCGACGTGGGTCACTGTGCATGCGAAGAAAGGCGATCATCATTTTGCCGGCGGCTACCAGCCGCTGGCGGCGCAGATGCTGCAGGAGCTGCCGGCAAGTGCGGCGTCGGTTCCCACCGCCGCGCCCTGAGCGCCCGCCAGCGTGCTGCAGCAGACCCATCCGCCACTACCATGCCGCTTTCCTGCACCAGCGAAGTGATGATGTGACCGCTGCCGGAGTGTTTGCGGCGGCGCCCGATGCGGCGCTGTCGGCCCTGTTTGTACCGTTGGCATCCGCGCAGCTGAGGCTGCCGACCGACGGCCGCGCACTGTTCCTGCGCGCGCGGGCGGGGATCGGGCTGCGCGAGATGGCGCAGCCGGGCTGGTTGTGCGAACAGGGCTTTGCGCCGTTTGCCGACGAGCTGGTGCGCAGTGGTCTGCGGGTGGGCGAAGCCGCGGCGGATGAGAAGTTCGCGCTGGTGCTGCTGCTGCCGCCGCGCCAGCGCGACGAGGCGCGCGCGCTGTTCGCCCGCGCGCTCGACCATTTGCAGCCCGGTGGCACGCTGCTGGCCGCGATGCCGAATGCCGCGGGCGCGAAGTCGGGCGAGGCGGATCTGGCGCAGCTCGCCGGCCCCGTGCAGCACCTGTCCAAGCACAAGTGCCGCGTGTTCTGGAGCACGCCGGACGCGGCCGGCATCGATCAGGCCCTGCGCGCCGCATGGCTGGCGCTGGATGCGCCGCGCGAAACCGCCGACGGCTACCTCAGCCGGCCCGGACTCTTCGCCTGGAACCGCATTGACCGCGCCTCGGCGCTGCTGGCCGCACAGCTGCCGGATGACCTGCACGGTCGCGTGGCCGACCTCGGCGCCGGCTACGGTTATCTCGCCTGCCAGATCATTGCGCGCTGCGCGCGGGTCAGCGCGATCGACCTGTACGAGGCCGAGGCGCGCGCGCTGGAGCCGGCGCGCGCGAATCTGGCGCGAGCGCTGCAGGCCAGCGGCCGCTTGCTCGCAACGGACGTGCACTGGCACGACGTCACCCGCGGCCTGCCGCAGCGCTACGACGCCATCGTCAGCAATCCGCCATTTCACCAGGGCCGCGCCGATCTGCCGGAGCTGGGCCGAGCGTTCATCGCCCGCGCAGCCGATGCGCTGCGGGCAGATGGACGGCTATATCTTGTGGCGAACCGCCACCTGCCCTACGAGGCGATACTGGCCCAGCGCTTTCGCGAGGTGCGCGCGCTGGCGGTGCAGGAGGGTTTCAAGGTGATCGAGGCAAGCGGGGTGCGTGCATGAAACTGGTCAAGCTGATCGCCAATCTGGGCTACGGCAGCCGCAAGGACGTGGCGCAGCTGTTCCGCGCCGGTCGCATCACCGACCTGCAGGGCGAGGTGCTCTATGCGGACGACGTGGTCCCGCACGCGCACATCCGCGTTGACGACGAGCCGCTCGATCCGCCGCCGGGGCTGGTGCTGATGATGCACAAGCCGCTCGGCGTGACCTGCTCGCGCAAGGATCCGGGACGCGTGGTATACGACCTGCTGCCGCCGCGCTACGGCGTGCGCACGCCGGCACTTTCCAGCGTGGGGCGGCTCGATCGCGATACGACGGGCCTGCTGCTGTTCACCGACGACGGCGCGTTGCTGCACCGGATCATCGCGCCGAAGGCGCAGGTGACCAAGGTGTACGAGGCCACGCTGGCGCAGGACCTGCGCGGCGACGAGGCGGCGCTGTTCGGCAGCGGCACGCTGCTGCTGGAGTCGGAAAAGGAGCCGCTGGCGCCGGCGCAGCTCGAGGTGCTGGGGCCGCGTCAGGCCCGGCTCAGCGTCACCGAGGGGCGCTATCACCAGGTGCGGCGGATGTTCGCCGCCACCGGCAACCATGTGGAGGCATTGCGGCGGATCGCGGTTGGCGCGCTCACGCTGGGCGACTTGCCGCCGGGTGCCTGGCGCGCGCTGGAGGCCGACGAGGTCGCCCTGATTTTTCGCGCCGCGGAGTGAAACGGCGGCGAATTGCGCGAGCCGGAACCGCGCGCCATCAGCCTTTCAGCAGCACCACCACCGCGCCGGTGCCACCGAATGCCGGTCGCGCCGAGGCAAACGCGATCACGTCGTCGCGCCGCCGCAGCAGGCGGTCGGTCAGTCC
>JAJXTX010000003.1:11052-22593 GCA_021783385.1 Pseudomonadota bacterium | reverse complement strand
GTGGTGGCGCCCGATCGCGATCGCTCCGGCGCCAGCAATTCGCTCACCCTGGACGCGCCGCTGCGGGTGCTGCCGATGGGCAACGGCTACTACAGAGTGGCTGGCACGCCGACCGACTGCGTGCATCTGGCGCTGGCCGGTCTGCTTGAGCAGGAGCCCGACATCGTGGTTTCCGGCATCAACAACTCGGCGAATCTCGGCGACGACGTGATCTATTCGGGCACCGTCTCGGCCGCGATGGAAGGGCGCTTCCTGGGCCTGCCGGCGATCGCGGTGTCGCTGGTCACCCGCGATCACACCGGCCTGCATTACGACTCGGCGGCGCAGGCGGTGCTGCTGCTGATGCGCCGGATGCTGGTCGACCCGCTGCCGGCCGACACCATCCTCAACGTCAACGTGCCGGATCTGCCGTGGGCGCAGATCGCCGGTTTCGAGGTGACCCGGCTCGGCCGGCGTCACCGTTCGGCGCCGTGCGTGGCGCAGACCGATCCGCGCGGCCGGCCGATCTGGTGGATCGGCCCGGCCGGCGAGGCCGAGGATGCCGGCCCGGGTACTGACTTCGACGCTGTGCGGCGCGGGTTTGTCTCGGTGACGCCGATCCATGTCGACCTGACCCGCTTCCAGGCGCTGGAAAAAGTCAGCAGCTGGATGCAGGCGTTGAGCGACGCTCGCGCCGCCGCCGTTGCGACTCCCACCGACGAGGCCGCCTGAGCATGACGCAGTACCGACTGCCGGCGGCGGAGCTCAAGGGTGAGGGCATGACTTCGCAGCGCGCGCGTGATCGCCTGGTGGCCAGCCTGAAGGAAGGCGGCATCCGCGATCCACGGGTGATCGAGGCGATCCGCGATCTGCCGCGCCATCATTTCATCGATCAGGCGCTGCAATCGCGCGCCTACGAAAACACCGCGCTGCCGATCGGCCACGGCCAGACCATCTCGCAGCCGTGGGTGGTGGCGCGCATGACCGAGGCGCTGCTGGAGCCGTTCGACAAGCAGCGCGGCATGCCGCAGAAGGTGCTGGAGATCGGCACCGGCTCGGGCTATCAGGCGGTGGTGCTGGCGGCGCTGGTGCCGCAGCTGTTCACGGTGGAGCGGATCGAGGAGCTGCTGCGCCAGGCGCGCCGGCGCTTCCGCCAGCTTGGTGTCAGCAACATCCGCTCGCGCCATGACGACGGCAAGCTGGGCTGGCCGGACGAGGCGCCGTTCGACGCGATCATGCTGACCGCCGCCGGCGACACCATCCCCAGCCGGATTCTCGATCAGCTCAGCCCCGCCGGCGTGCTGGTGGCGCCGGTCGGTTCGCCCAGCCAGCAGACGCTGATCCGCCTGTGCGGCGACGGCCAGGGCGATTTCGTGCAGGAGGAACTGGGCGCGGTCAGCTTCGTGCCGCTGCTCGGCGGCATCGGCTGATGCGGCTGTTCGGCCCGCTGTATGCGCGCATCCTGGTGTTGGCCCGCGCACCCGGCGCGATCTATTACCTGTGCGGGCTGAGCTTGGTGGAAGCCTTCATCTTTCCGATTCCGCCCGAGGCGATGCTGGCGCCGATGATGCTGGGCAAGCGGCACAACGCCTTCCACTACGCCAACGCCAGTCTGCTGTTTGCGCTGCTGGGCGCGCTGCTGGGCTATGCGCTGGGGCACTGGGCGTTCGAGGCGCTGCGTCCGCTGCTCGGCACGCTGCACCTGCTGGTGCCGATCGAGCAGGGCGTGGCCAGCCTCGGCCATCGGATGGCCGAGCATCGCTGGGGCACCTTCGGCGTGCTGATCCTGGCCGCCCTGCAGCCAGTGGTGCCGATGAAATTCGTCACCTGGGCCTGCGGCATCCTCGCCGTGCCGGTGCTGCCTTTCCTGGTCTGCATCGCGCTCGGTCGCGGCAAGCGCGTGTGGCTGCTGGCGCTGCTGATCCGCGCGTTCGGCGAGCGCGCCGAACGCATCCTGCACACCTATATCGAGTGGATCGGCTGGAGCGTGCTGGCGCTGCTGGCCCTGCTGATGGGGTGGCTATGGCTGCGTTGAACGTGGCCCATGCGCTGCACCCGGCGCGCATGAAAAAGCGCTGGCGCCTCGCTATGCTGCCCGGCATGACCCGAACCCTTCGACCCTGGCTGGCGCTGGCTGCCACCCTGCTGCTGGCGGCCTGCGGCAGCATGCGCAGCTCCGTGGTGTTCGAGCCGGCTGCCGGCAGCAGCTACCGCAGCGTTCAACCGCACGCGATGCTGGCGCGCGCCGCGGCCCCCGGCGGCAGCTATCAGGTAGTGAAGGGCGATACGCTTTACTCGATCGCGTTTCGCAACGGCGTGGACTTTCGCGACCTGGCGCAGTGGAACGGGATCGGCGCGCCATACACGATCTGGCCTGGCCAGCGCCTGCAGCTGGCGCCGACCGCCACCACGGCAGGCGCGCATGCGGCCGCTGCGCCGGTGCATCCGGTTCGTGCGCGGGCGGCGGCGCCCACCGCGCCGGTGTTCGCGCCGGTGCCGGCGTCGTCCACGGCATCGGTCAGCGGCAAGCAGCTGCATCCCCCGACCGGATCAGCGCGACCGGCAGTCGCCGCCACCGCGCCGCTGGTGCCGGTAGCCGGCGTACCCAGCACCGCACCCGCCAGCGTGCCGCCGCCGATGCCGGCCGCGGCGGTGGCGCCGGGCGCCTCGCGGGTGATCAGCGGGGTGACCTGGCGCTGGCCCGCGCAAGGCAGCCTGATCACGCGCTTCCAGAGCGGCGATGCGATCCCGGGCATCGAGATCGCGGGCAACGCCGGCGACCCGGTGCGGGCGGCGGCCGACGGCGTGGTGGTTTATAGCGGCAACGGCCTGGTCGGCTACGGCGAGCTGGTGATCATCAAGCACAGCGACACCTTCCTCTCCGCCTACGGCCACAACCGCAAGCGGCTGGTGAAGGAGGGTCAGCGCGTCACCGCGGGTCAGCCGATCGCCGAGATGGGCTCCACCGGCGCCTCGCGCAACGAGTTGGAGTTCCAGATCCGCAAGAATGGCAATCCGGTCGATCCGCTGGATTACCTGCCGCCGCGCTGAGGCCACGCGCGGCGGCCTGCCATGCCCGGCTCAGCCCGGCGGCAGGATGAACGCCCCGAGCACGCGCCGTCCCTCGGCTGCCAGCAGGTTGTAGGTGCGCGCCGCGGCAGCGTTGTCCATCACTTCGATGCCGATGCCCTGGCGCAGGAAACCGGCCATGAAGGCGGCGGCCGGGAACCTCTGGCGCTCGCCAGTGCCCAGCAGCACCAGCTCCGGCTGCAGCGCCAGCAGGGCATGCACATGGCTGGCATCCAGCGCGTCGACGGCGGCGATCGGCCAGTGCTCGAGCACCTTGTCCGGTGCCAGCAGAAAGCTTTCCGTCAGCTCGCGGTCGATCAGGGTGACGCTGCGCGCGCCGACCCGGCGTACGGACAGGAATCCTTCGGGACGGTCGAGCGACAGATCCATCAGCGCGGCAGGGCGATCTTCGGCTCGTCGACGTTGCGGCGGAACAGCACGACGACATGGCCGATCAGGTGGATTTTTTCCGACTGCGTGCCGCTGACGAGCACGTCGACCTGCGTCTGGCGCTCGTCCTTGTCGCCGCCGGACAGCTTCACCTTGACCAGCTCGTGGTGGCCCAGCGCCAGGTCGAGCTCCTTCACCACAGCCTCGGTGGCGCCCTTGGCGCCGAGCAGGATCACCGGGCTCAGGTCATGGGCGAGGCTGCGCAGGTAACGGATCTGCGAGGAGGAGAGGGCCATGCAGTGGTGCTCGATTCGCGGTAAATGAACGCCGAAGGGTATCATGCAGCCCATCGTTCCCCAATCCGTGACCCCCGACCACATGGCCCGCAGCAAAAGCAGCGCAGTCTGGCTGCGCGAACATTTCAACGACGAATACGTCAAGAAGGCCCAAGCCGAGGGTCTGCGGTCGCGTGCGGTCTACAAGCTGGAAGAGCTGATCGAGCGCGACCGCCTGCTCAAGCCGGGTATCCACGTGGTGGATCTGGGTGCCGCGCCGGGCAGCTGGTCGCAGCTGGTACGCCAGCGCCTCGGTGACAGCGGCAAGGTGTACGCGCTGGACATCCTCCCGATGCAGAGCATCGCCGGGGTGGATTTCCTGCAGGGCGACTTCCGCGAGGAGTCGGTGCTGCGCGAGCTGGAGGCCCGGCTGGAGGGGCAGCGGCTGGATCTTGTACTGTGCGATCTGGCCCCCAATATGAGTGGTGTGGCGCTGGCCGACCAGATCCGTGCGATGGACCTGGCCGAGCTGGCGCTGGATTTCAGCCGGCAGTGGCTCAAGCCGGGCGGCTCGTTCCTGATCAAACTGTTTCAGGGAGCCGGCTTCGACAATTACTTGCGCAGCTTGCGCGCGGAGTTCACCCGCGTAACCATGCGTAAACCTAAGGCCTCGCGCGCACGTTCGCGTGAGGTGTACGCACTGGCGGTCGGGCGCAAGCCCGCCGCAGCGCAACCGGGCGGGAACCGTGCATGAATGAGACAGCGAAAAATGTGTTGCTCTGGGTGATCATCGCGGTGGTGTTGTTCACCGTGTTCCAGAGCTTCAATCCGCACACCGCGGCCTCCTCGGATCTGCCTTACAGCGGATTCGTGCAAAGTGTCGACAGCGGCAACGTCGCCACCGCCAACATCAGCGCGGATCAGCCGGCCACCATCAGCGGCAAGCTGAAGGATGGCAGCGCCTTCCGCACGGTGGCGCCGATGCTGGGCTTCTCCACCAATGCGGTGGTCAAGCAAATGCAGGAAAAAGGCGTTGAAGTGCGCCAGGATCCCGCCGAGGGCTTCTCGCTGATCGGCCTGCTGGTGAGCTGGCTGCCGGTGCTGCTGATCGTGGGCGTGTTCATCTGGTTCATGCGCCAGATGCAGTCCGGTGGCGGCGGTCGCGGCGCGATGAGCTTCGGCCGCTCGCGCGCCAAGCTGCAGGGTGAAGATCAGATCAAGGTCAACTTCAGCGATGTCGCCGGCTGCGACGAGGCGAAGGAAGAGGTTGGCGAACTGGTCGAGTTTCTGCGCGATCCGGGTCGCTTCCAGAAGCTCGGCGGCAAGATCCCGCGTGGCGTGCTGATGGTTGGCCCACCCGGCACCGGCAAGACCCTGCTGGCCAAGGCGATCGCCGGCGAGGCCAAGGTGCCGTTCTTCGCGATCTCCGGCTCCGACTTCGTCGAGATGTTTGTCGGCGTGGGCGCCAGCCGCGTGCGTGACATGTTCGAGCAGGCCAAGAAGCACGCGCCGTGCATCATCTTCATCGACGAGATCGACGCGGTCGGCCGCCATCGTGGTGCCGGCCTCGGTGGCGGTCACGACGAGCGCGAGCAGACGCTGAACCAGCTGCTGGTGGAAATGGACGGCTTCGAGGGCACCGAAGGCATCATCGTGATCGCCGCAACCAACCGTCCCGACGTGCTGGATCCGGCGCTGTTGCGCCCGGGTCGCTTCGATCGCCAGGTGGTGGTGGGCTTGCCGGACGTGCGCGGCCGCGAGCAGATTCTCAAGGTGCACATGCGCAAGGTGCCCACCGCCAGCGACGTCAATGCGATGACCATCGCGCGCGGCACGCCGGGTTTTTCCGGCGCCGACTTGGCCAACCTCGTCAATGAGGCGGCGCTGTTCGCCGCGCGCGAAAATGCGCGCGAGGTGCGCATGAGCCACCTCGACAAGGCGCGCGACAAGATCCTGATGGGCGCCGAGCGCCGCTCGATGGCGATGAGCGAGGACGAAAAGAAACTTACCGCCTATCATGAGGCCGGCCACGCGATCGTCGGACGGCTGGTGGATGAGCATGACCCCGTTTACAAGGTCACGATCATTCCGCGCGGACGCGCGCTGGGTGTCACCATGTATCTGCCCGAAGGCGACAAGTACAGCATCAACCGGGTGGCGATCCAGTCACAGCTGTGCTCACTGTACGGCGGGCGAGTTGCCGAGGAGCTGATCTTCGGCGCCGACAAGGTCACCACCGGCGCCTCCAATGACATCGAGCGCGCCACCAAGATGGCGCGCAACATGGCGACCAAGTGGGGACTGTCGGACGAGCTCGGCCCGATCACTTACGGCGAGGACGAAGACGAGGTTTTCCTGGGCAGGTCGGTGACCCAGCACAAGAGCATCTCCAACGAGACCGCCAGCAAGATCGACGAGGTGGTGCGCGGCATCCTCGACCGCGCCTACGCGCGCAGCCGCGAACTGCTGACCGCGAACCTCGACAAGCTGCACGCGATGGCAGAAGCCTTGCTGCAATACGAAACCATTGATGCGCACCAGATCGACGACATCATGGCTGGTCGTGAACCTGGGCCACCAGCCGACTGGACCAAGAACGCGCCGGGCGGCGGTTCCATCCCGCCGCCGCCGCCGCCGCCGAAGAGTGACAGCGGCTCCCCCATCGGCAAGGTGGGCGATCCGGCGACCCAGAATCGCAGCGGCATGCAGGGCTGAGTTTCATTTGGACGGCCAAAATCTTCGCTGCTGCATGCGGCACAGGTTTTGGTCGCAACGATGCGCAGTCAACCAGTGCGAAAATTTTTGACGAAAAGTGTTGACGCACAGTGGCGGAGTCTGAATAATTCCGCTTCTGGCTTTACCCGGTTGGCGGCCCAACGCCCATCAGGCAAGCCATAAAATTTCAGTGCGCCCGTAGCTCAGTTGGATAGAGTACCTGGCTACGAACTAGGTGGTCGGGAGTTCGAATCTCTCCGGGCGCACCATTTTACAAGGTTGAAGCGGGGTGCTCGCACCTCGTTTTGTTTTCATGAAGTGCCTGCATCTAGTAGCAAAAAAAGCAGCTCACGACCTGATGCGCTTCGATTCGGCTCGACGGTTCGCGGATTGACCGGTCAAAGTCTCAACCGTAACATTTCAAAGCTTGGATGACACGGAGTCTTCGAAAATACGTTACGGGGTATAGCTCAGTCTGGTAGAGCGTTGCGTTTGGGACGCAAAAGTCGGGGGTTCGAATCCCTCTGCCCCGACCAGCGATGCGTTGTGCCGGCAGTGACTGCGCCCGTAGCTCAACCGGATAGAGCATCGGCCTTCTAAGCCGACGGTTGCAGGTTCGAGTCCTGTCGGGCGCGCCAGTTTCAGGATTTATGGTGGGTGTAGCTCAGCTGGTTAGAGTCCCGGATTGTGATTCCGGTTGTCGTGGGTTCGAATCCCATCATCCACCCCAGTTTCAAGTCATGTTCCAGGCAACACCACGGTTCATGGGCCGTTAGCTCAGTTGGTAGAGCAGTTGACTCTTAATCAATTGGTCGAAGGTTCGAATCCTTCACGGCCCACCAAACGACAAAACGCCGACCGCAACACGGTCGGCGTTTTGCTTTGTGCGGTTCCACCGCGATGGGCAGGTGAAGTGGTGGCTGTCGATCGATGAAAGAGGCGGGCGCGACGGCAAGTCATCACGATCAATGATCGCAACGCTGTTTTGAAGAGAATGCTGGCCAAGTCGCGCTTGTGCTGCGGGCGCGCGCAACCGTAAAATGAAGCGCTTGCATGCAGGCGAATCATCGACTTAGCCAGGTGCGGCAGGCGTGAGGTCATCCACGCAGACGCGCGGCAAGTCGATCGCGGTTCAATTTCATCCGATCCCGCGGTTGCACAAGGCGAACGTGAGTGGCACGCGAGAGTGGCGGAATTGGTAGACGCACCAGATTTAGGTTCTGGCGGGTAACCCCCGTGCGGGTTCGAGTCCCGCCTCTCGCACCACGGCCCACGATTATTTTTGAGGCGACAGCCGTCGTCGGGGCGCCCGCTGAGGCCCACAACAACACAGGCAGTATCAGGAGACGTCATGCAGGTTTCGGTTGAGAACATCGGTTCGCTCGAGCGCAAGCTCACGGTGAAGTTTTCCGCGGAGCGATTCGAGACGCAGGTGAGCACGCGCATTGCGGAAATGGGCCGCACCGTTCGCCTGAAGGGTTTTCGCCCCGGCAAGGTGCCTGCCACGGTGATCAAGCAGCGCTTCGGAGAGCAGGTGCGCGGCGAGGTACTGTCCGACCTGATCGGCAGCACGCTGCGCGAGGCGGTGGAGCAGGAGAAGCTGCAGCCGATCGCGAATCCGGCGATCAATACGACCGGCCGCCCGGAAAATGGCGAGATCGCCTATACCGCGACGTTCGAGGTGATGCCGGAGTTCCCGGTGATTGATGTTGCCGCGCTTCAGATCAACCGCACCGTGGCGGTGGTGACCGACGCCGACATCGACAAGATGCTGGAGACGCTGCGCCTGCAGCGCCGCAGCTTCGAGGAAGTACAGCGCGCCTCTGCCGAGGGCGATTTCGTGATGTTCGAATACGCCGCCGTCGCCGGCGATTACCGCTTCCCGGCCGAAGGGCTGGAGCGTGCCGGCAGCGTGCTCGGTTCAGGCACCTTGTTCAAGGCACTGGACGACGCGCTGGCTGGACGCAGCGCGGATGACAGCTTCGACACCGATATCGCCTTCCCGGATGACTTCCGCAATGACCGGTTGGCCGGCAAGACCGCCCGGGTCAGCTTTCGCATCATCAAGGTGCAGGAGCCCAGGCTGCCTGCCATCGACGGTGAGTTTGCGAAGCTGTTCGGCATCGAGGATGGCGACCTCGACACTTTCCGCAAGGAGGTAAGGGCCAACCTGGAGCGTGAACTGAAGGCGGCGCTGATGGCGCGCCTGAAGTCCGAGGTGGCCGAGAAACTGGCCGATGCGCATCCCGATCTCGATGTGCCCCGCCTGATGGTGCAGTCGGAGGCGCAAAGCATGGCAGCCGGCAGCGTGCCGCGTGACCAGCAGCCACCGCCGCAGCTGATCGAGGCGGCCATGCCGATGGCACGCAAACGGGTCATCGCCGGTCTGCTGATGGGCGAGATTGCCCGCAAGCAGTCGATCGTGATCGATCGCAAACGCGTTGCCGAGCAGCTGGCTGCGATTGCCTCGACCTACGAGGAGCCCGAGAAGGTCATTGAACTGTACAACGGCGACCCCCAGTTGATGTCTGGGTTGCAAAATCGCGTTATTGAGGATCAAGTAGCCGAGTGGGTGGCCGAACACGCCCATACCACTTTGCTGGATCTGAGCTTCGACGATGTCATGCGCCCGGCTAACGCCTGAGACCTGACATCAGGCACAACAACCGGAGAGCTGCAAGCATGGCCATGGACCAGATCCAGAACCTCAATTTGATACCGATGGTGGTCGAGCAGACGGCTCGCGGCGAGCGCTCCTATGACATCTACTCGCGCCTGCTGAAGGAGCGCGTGATCTTTCTGGTCGGCGAAGTGAACGACCAGGTGGCCAACCTGCTGGTCGCGCAGATGCTGTTCCTGGAGTCGGAGAATCCGGACAAGGACATCCAGTTCTACATCAACAGCCCCGGCGGCGCGGTCACCGCGGGCCTCGCGATCTACGACACCATGCAGTTCATCAAGCCCAACGTCAGCACGATGTGCATCGGCCAGGCCTGCAGCATGGGTTCGTTCCTGCTGATGGCAGGAGCCAAGGGCAAGCGCTATGCGCTGCCCAATTCCCGCATCATGATTCACCAGCCTTCGGGCGGTGCGCAGGGCCAGGCCACCGACATCGAGATCCAGGCGCGCGAGATCCTGTACATCCGCGAGCGTCTCAATCGCCTGTATGTCGAGCATACCGGCCAGCCGATCGAGAAGATCGAGCTGGACATGGAGCGCGATCGCTTCATGAACGCCGTTGATGCCAAGGCTTACGGTCTGATCGACGAAGTGCTCGGCAAGCGCGCCGGCGAAACGGTGAAATCGGCCTGATTTCAACAGCGTACCAAGAGTCGCGAGGCAGGGCTCCGTGTCTGCAGGCAGACGCGGAGCCCTGTGTTATTCTCGCGACGCATTCGGATTTACCAGCGGGATCGAAAGTATGAGTGACGACCGGCAGGGGCGTTCCAGCGATAGCGGCAAGATTCTCTATTGCTCCTTCTGTGGCAAGAGCCAGCACGAGGTGCGCAAGCTGATTGCGGGTCCGTCCGTGTTCATCTGCGACGAGTGCGTGGAGCTATGCAACGACATCATCCGCGAGGAGCTGGAGGAAAAGGCTGCCTCCGGACGTACGCAGCTACCCAAGCCGCGCGAAATCCGCGAATCACTGGATCAGTACGTGGTGGGTCAGACCCGCGCGAAAAAGGCGCTCGCCGTGGCGGTGTACAACCACTACAAGCGGATCGAGTCGCGTCAGAAAAGTGATGACATCGAGCTGGGCAAGTCCAACATCCTGCTGATCGGGCCGACCGGTACTGGCAAGACGCTGCTGGCCGAGACGCTGGCGCGGCTGCTCAACGTGCCGTTCACGATCGCCGACGCCACCACGCTGACCGAAGCGGGATATGTGGGCGAGGACGTCGAGAACATCATCCAGAAGCTGCTGCAGAAGTGCGACTACGACGTCGAGAAGGCGCAGTCCGGCATCGTCTACATCGACGAGATCGACAAGATCTCGCGCAAGAGCGAAAACCCCTCGATCACCCGCGACGTATCCGGCGAAGGCGTGCAGCAGGCACTGCTCAAGCTTATCGAGGGCACCCTGGCGTCGGTGCCTCCGCAGGGCGGACGCAAGCACCCGCAGCAGGAGTTCCTGCAGGTGGACACCAAGAACATCCTGTTCATCTGCGGTGGTGCGTTCGCGGGGCTGGAGAAAGTCATCCAGCAGCGCTCCGAGTCCACCGGCATCGGCTTTTCGGCCGAAGTGCGCAGCAAGGAGCGCACTGAAAATCTGGGCAAGGTGCTGGCCGACGTGGAGCCCGCCGATCTGGTGCGCTTCGGCCTGATCCCGGAGTTCGTCGGCCGCCTGCCGGTGGTGGCCACGCTGGACGAGCTGGATGAGGCTTCGCTGGTGAAGATCCTCACCGAGCCGAAGAATGCGGTGACCAAGCAATTCAAGAAACTGTTCGAGATGGAAGAGGTGGAGCTGGAGTTTCGCCCTGAGGCGCTGCAGGCGATCGCCCGCAAGGCGCTCAAGCGCAAGACCGGCGCCCGCGGCCTGCGCACCATTCTCGAGCAGGTGCTGCTGGATACCATGTACGAGCTGCCCTCGCTGGAGCACGTGAGCAAGGTCGTGGTGGACGACGCGGTGATCGACGGCCAGGCCGAGCCTTACCTCATCTATCGCGGCAACCTGCAGCAGCGGGTGGCGGGCGAGGGCGGCAGCGACGCCGCCTGATCCGGTCCAGCCAGGCTGGCCATGACAACGGCCCCGGTGATTTCGCCGGGGCCGTTTCGTTATCGGCACGTGCGCACCTTGAGTGCACGCCCTATGACCTCCACTTGACGTGATGGGATGCCCGGCGCAGTGTCGGGACGCACCCAGATTCGGTTTCCGAGAGACAACTTTCATGGCCAAGAACGCCACTCCTTCCCCCGCACTCGACGCCTTGCCGGTATTGCCGCTGCGCGACGTGGTGGTTTATCCGCACATGGTCATTCCGCTGTTCGTCGGCCGCGACAAATCGATGCGCGCACTGGAGCGCGCGATGGAAGGCGAACGGCAGATCTTGCTGGTGGCGCAGAAGAGTCCGGATATCGACGATCCGGAAATCAGCGACCTGCACCAGATCGG
>JAJXTX010000003.1:0-10952 GCA_021783385.1 Pseudomonadota bacterium | reverse complement strand
TGCCTGGTCGGTCCGCCTGGCGTGGGCAAGACCTCGCTGGGTCAGTCGATCGCCAAGGCCACCAACCGGAAATTCGTGCGCATGAGCCTGGGCGGTGTGCGCGACGAAGCGGAAATCCGCGGTCATCGGCGCACCTATATCGGCTCCATGCCCGGCCGCATCGTGCAGAACATCAACAAGGTCGGCACGCGCAACCCGCTGTTCGTGCTCGACGAGATCGACAAGATGTCGATGGACTTCCGCGGCGATCCTTCATCGGCGCTGCTGGAGGTGCTTGATCCGGAGCAAAACCATGCCTTCAACGACCATTACCTCGAGGTCGACCTGGATCTTTCCGAGGTGATGTGGATTGCCACCGCCAACTCTTTGAACATTCCCGGTCCGCTGCTCGACCGCATGGAAGTGATCCGCATCCCCGGATACACCGAGGACGAGAAACTGGGCATTGCGCAGAAATATCTGCTCCCCAAGCAGCTGAAGGCCAACGGCCTGAAGCCGGAAGAGCTGAGCGTCGCCGGTGAGGCATTGCGCGACATCGTGCGTTACTACACGCGCGAATCCGGCGTGCGCAACCTGGAGCGCGAGATCTCCAAGATCTGCCGCAAGGTGGTGAAGGAGCTGACCCTCGGCACGATCAGATCAGGCAAAACTGCGAAGGCCCCGAAGCAGCAGGCCGCGCAGGGGCCGGTCAGGAAGCCGGCTGCGGCAGCGAAGAATGCGAAAACGTCGAAGGTCGGCAAGCTCGCCGGGCACGCCCAGGTCGACTCTTCCAACCTGGAGCATTTTCTCGGCGTTCGCCGCTTCGACTTCGGCCGCAAGGAACTGCAGAACGAGGTTGGCCTGGTGACCGGGCTGGCGTGGACCCAGGTGGGCGGCGAGTTGCTCAGCATCGAAGGCTCGGTGGTGCCGGGCAAGGGCCGGCTGGTGCACACCGGTCAGCTGGGCGACGTCATGAAGGAGTCGATCCAGGCCGCGCTGTCGGTGGTGCGCGCGCGCGCCGATCGGCTGGGTATCGACCCCGACTTCCACCAGAAGCTTGATGTGCATATCCACGTGCCCGAGGGCGCCACGCCCAAGGACGGCCCCAGTGCGGGTATCGCCATGTGTACCGCGCTGGTCTCGGTGCTGACCAAAGTGCCGGTGCGATCGGAAGTGGCGATGACTGGCGAGATCACGCTGCGCGGTCGCGTGCTGCCGATCGGCGGGCTCAAGGAGAAACTGCTGGCGGCGCATCGCGGCGGCATTACCACCGTGATCATTCCCGAGGACAACAAGAAGGACTTGGCCGATATGCCTGCCAACATCACCTCGTCGCTGGAGATCCATCCGGTGCGCTGGATCGATGAAGTACTGGATATCGCGCTGGAGCGTCCGCTACAGCCCAATCCGGCGCTGGAAAAGGCCGCTGCACCTGCGACAGAGTCGACGGAAGTGCACTCGCGTACGCACTGATTCGGCATATTCGCCAATGCGACCCTGCCACGCCACGGCGCGGCAGGTGATTGCGGCCGTTCGCTCGCTCGACCGGAAAGTTGCCGCGTAGTCTCTTGGCGTCCGTTTTGCAAGCGATTTCGTCTGCGGCATATCTGCGCAAAGCGTTGCTGCAGCTTGTGTTGCGGACTCCGACAACGCACGGTATAAAGGCGCTACCGCAATCCCGGCGTGATCTGTCAGCGCAGCGATGCGGGGTTGCGTCACGGCGCCTAGCACCGAGCAAAAGCCCACCATCCACGCCGACGTTGTCTCAATCTCACCACTGACCGCGTCGGCTGAAACCGAATCAAGGGAGTTTTTCAATGAATAAAACTGATCTGATCAATGCCATCGCCGAGAAGGCCGAGCTGACCAAGGCCGATGCCGGCCGGGCTCTCGAAGCCTTTTTTGAAACCGTGCAGAAGTCGTTGAAGAAGGGAGAGGACGTCTCGGTGGTGGGCTTCGGTACGTTCACCGTGCGCAAGCGCGCTGCCCGCACCGGCCGCAACCCGCGCACCAACGAAGCGATCAAGATCAAGGCCTCGAAGGTGCCGGCGTTCAAGGCTGGCAAGACCCTGAAGGATGCCCTAAACTGAGCGGCTTATTGCTCGGTTTCGGGTGCTTAGCTCAGCGGTAGAGCGTCGCCCTTACAAGGCGGTGGTCGTAGGTTCGATCCCTACAGCACCCACCAGATAGTGCGGAGCGGTAGTTCAGCTGGTTAGAATGCTGGCCTGTCACGCCGGAGGTCGCGGGTTCGAGTCCCGTCCGCTCCGCCACAGATCCCAAGGGCGCCCCGGTGGCGCCCTTGTCATTTGAACCGTGTGCGTTCCGTGTCTTGCCGACGCCGGGGTGCGTGCACGTGCAGTGCGCTGCCAGTCAGCGCCTTCACCAGGTGTCAGGCGCGTCTCCAACCACGTTGCAGGAAGATATCGATGCTGCAGGCAATACGTAACAAGATGCATGGATGGCCGTCCATCATTCTGCTGGGTATCAGCGTTCTGGCGATGTCGCTGTTCGGCATGGAGCGCTACTTCACCTCGCAAAGCGACACTTACGTGGCGAAGGTCGGCAAGCACGAGATCACGCTGCGCGAATATCAGGACCGCATGAACCAGCTGAGGCAGCGGGCCAGCACCGAACAGGGTGATCACTTCGACGCCAGCATGTTCGAGAAGCCTGCGGTGAAGCTGCAAGTGCTGGATGCGATGATCGACGACCAGTTGCTGCTGCAGGCCAACGCGGACTGGGGCATGCGCGTCGCCGATGCTTCGGTGCGCGACACGATTGCCGCCATTCCTGCGTTTCAGTTGAACGGCCAGTTCGATCCCACCAGCTATCGCGCATTTCTCGCCAGTCAGGGCAAGACTGCCGAGATGTTCGAGAACGAGATCCGTGCCTCGCTTGCCGCGCAGCTGTTGCCCGACGCGATCAATGACAGCACGATCGTCACCGACACCCAGGTCAACGACTTCCTGAGCCTGGCCACCCAGCGCCGCGATCTGCGGTACTTCGTGCTGCCCGCACCCAAGCTGGCTGACAGCCAGGTCACCGACGCCGAGATCAACGCCTATTACAGGGCGCATCAGGCCGACTACATGAATCCCGAGCAGGTCTCGGTGAAATACATCGAGGTGGACGGCGCCAAGCTGACACCGGACAGCACGCCCAGCGACGAGCAGCTGAAGAAGCGCTACGACGAGGAGAAGCAACGTTTCGTGCTGCCGGAGCAGCGGCTGGTGTCGCACATCCTGATCAACGTGCCGGCCAATGCCACGCCGCAGCAGCAGAAGGCCGCGCTGGCGAAGGCCGACAAGATCGCCGCTGTGGCCACGCCTGCCAATTTTGCCAAGCTGGCCGAACAGGACTCGGACGATCTGGGTTCCAGGCGCCAGGGCGGCGACCTTGGCTGGCTCGAAAAGGGCGTGACCAACGCGGTGTTCGATTCGACCATGTTTGCCCTGCAGAAAGGTCAGATTTCCAAGCCGGTGCTGACGCCTGACGGCTACGACATCCTCTGGCTGCGCGACATCCGCAGCGGCCAGGCCAAGCCATTCGACGAAGTGCGCGCCCAGCTGATCAAGGAGCTTTCGACCTCGGCGGTCGATCGCAAGTACAACGAGGTTGCCGGCAAGCTTTCCGACAACACCTTCCAGAATCCGTCATCGCTGGAGCCGGCCGCAGCCGCGCTGAAGCTGCCGATCCAGACCACCCCGCTGTTTTCACGGCAGGGTGGAACAGGGCTGGCGGCCGACCCCAAGTTCATCGCGGCGGCCTTCGCTGACGACGTGCTGGTCCAGGGCAACAATTCCGGCCTGATCAATCTGGGTCCCGACCATTCGGTGGTGATGCGGCTGGACAAGCACGTGGCGGCGGCGGTGCGGCCGCTGGCCGACGTACGTGCCGATGTGCAGAAACAGATCCTCGACCAGCGCATCGCCGCCGCCGCGAAGAAAGCTGCGGATGCCGCGCTGGCACGACTGCGCAAGGGGGAGCCCATGCAGGCGGTGGCCAGCGCGCTGGGTGCCAGCCTGAAGACGATCAGCGAGGCCGTGCGTGGCCAGACAGCCGCTCCGGCGCCGCTGTTGCAAGAGGCGTTCGTGCTGCCGCATCCGGTAGCCGGCAAGCCGCAGTTTGCCGCGGTGGACATGCACGATGGCAGCTACGCGCTGCTGGCACTGGACAAGGTGCAGGGCGGCGATCTGTCCAAGATCACGCCGGAACAGCGTGAATCGCTGCGTCAGCAGATGGCGCAGGTGTATGGTCTTGAGGCCAGGCGCGAACTGCTCGACGTGCTCCGGGCGAAGGCCGAGATCAAGATCAACAAGAGCCAGCTGTAAGGCTTGGCTCGGCGGCTGCGATTGCGGTCGCTGCTGCCAGTTACCCGGACAGTTATCCAGAGGGACGGCCCGGCCGCCGTCCCTTTTTCATGTGGCGGATCAGTTGCCGATCACCGCCCGCAGCACCGCTCATGCTGGCGGGCGGGCTGCGCGAAGCGATCACTTCGCGTCGCTCACCTGCAGCACCGTGCCCGGCCGCAGCACGTGTCCGTGCAGATGGTTCCAGCGTTGCAGCTCGGCCACATTGACCGAGTAGCGATGAGCAATCTGCCACAGGCTCTCGCCGCGTCGAACCGTGTGAATCCTGGCGCGCGGCGCGCTGGCGGCCGTGCGCCGCGGGCTTGAGGATGGCGTCCCGCGTTCGCTGCGGGCGCCGCCTGCGCTGACCGCCACGGCCGCATCGGACCGCTGCAGCGCGTCCAGGAATCGCTGCTGCAGGCTCGCGGGCAGGATCAGGTAGGGCGCATCGCGGATGTCGATCAGGCTGCCGCGGAAGGCGGCGTTGAGACCCTGCAGCTGGCCTGCGCTGATTCCGGCCAGATCAGCCGCCTTGGCGAGTGGCATCGAGCGGGGGAGCTGGACCTGTACCAGCTGCTGCGACGCCGACAGGGTCGGCAGGGTGACACCGAAGCGATCCGGCTCGCGCACCACGCAGGCGATTGCCAGCAGCTTGGTCAGATGCTCGCGGGTGATCCGGCGCACCGGCCAGTGCGGAATCACCGGCTCGTCCGGGGGCATGCCGTGCTGCTGGATCAGCTTGCCGATGCCGAACTCGCCGGCGTTGTAGGCGTAGTCCACCATTCTCCAGTCATGCAGCTGCTCGTGGTACTGGCTGAGCAGTTTCATCACAGCTTCGGTCGCAGCGACTGTGTCGAGGCGGCCGTCGTAGTGGGCATTGACGCGCAGCCCCATGCTGCGGGCGGTCGCGGGCATGATCTGCCACATGCCGGCGGACCGGCGCAGGCGGCCGGGCAGTGGTCGGAAATGGCTCTCGATCCACGGCAGCAGCGCGAATTCGCCGGGGATGTCGTGGCGGCTCGCGACCTGCTGCACGTAGGCCAGCAGCGGCAGTACCTCGCGCAGCTGGTTCTCGAACCGCTGCGGATCGCTGGTGTAGCGCCGCGCCCAGGCATGGATCTCCGGGTCGGCGTCGCAGTCGGCCAGCGCAAAACTGCCGCGCATCTTTCCCCACAGGTCATCGCCCTGCGGCTGCGCCGCATTACCCGCATTCGCCATGCCTGACGTGGTACTGATCGCGATGGCAGGACGCGCGATGGCGGTCGGGTACCGCGTGGGCGCTGGCATGCTGGCGCAGGCGGCCAGCGCCACGCACAGTGCCGAGGCCAGGCCTCGCTTCGCTGTGCGGCGGATCAACGGAACCCATCCTTGGCGGCGCGCAGGGCGGCGAAGCGGTCCACGCGGTCGGTGGCCGCATGGCCCTGCTGGCGGCACCAATCGATCACGGCTTCGCTATCCACGCGCAGGAAGGGGTTGCAGGCCCGCTCGCGGGCCAGCTCCACCGGCAGCGTCGGCAGCTGCTGCGCGCGCAGCCCGGTGACTTCCTGCAGACGAGCCTGCAGCGCCGGGTTGTGCGGGTCGATAGTATGTGCGAAACGGCCGTTGGCTGCGGTGTATTCGTGTCCCGCGCATACCAGCGTGTCGGGCGGCAGCGTCGCCAGACGCTCCAGCGAGGCGAGCATCTGCGCCGGCGTACCTTCGAACAGCCGCCCGCAACCCAGGCTGAAGAGCGTGTCGCCACTCAGCAGCAGGCCGTCTCCCGCATAGGCGATGTGGCTGCGCGTATGCCCGGGTATCGCGATCACCTGCAGGCGCAACTGCGGCGATGCCAGCTCGACCCATGAGCCGTCGGTCAACGCCACGGTAGTGGCCTCGATGCGCGCATCGACCGGCGCATACACCGGCACCGCGTGACGCTCGCGCAGGGCCAGTGCGCCGCCGACATGATCGGGATGGTGGTGGGTCAGCAGGATCGCGCGCAGCTGCAGTCGGCGTGCAGCCAGCGCGTGCTCGACCACCGCGGCATCGCCCGGGTCCACCACCGCGGCGTTGCCGCGATCGTCGTGCAGCAGCCAGATGTAGTTGTCGGCCAGCGCCGGTAACGGGATGAGGTGCACGTTGGATTCCGCTGCGTAGTGGGCGCCTGCGTGTTGCCGCAGGTGCTCCCCTTGATCGACCACAGGCGCAGCCATCCGGGGCGTGCGTGAGGGGGCTGACTATAAAGAGGCAGCGCCGCGCGCTCGTTATGCATGTGTTAAACGGCGCAGCGATCATTCAGTCACGTGCGGCAGGCCGCATGGCGAGGCAGGCTGCTGCCGATGCAAGCGAGCCATTACACTCGCATATCGGAATCCACCGGACCGGATGCATGCAGCCACGCGATCGCGACATCTATGCCAGTGCGCCACTGCGCCAGTTGCTGGATGCACAGGCGCGCGCGATGGCGGTCGACCTGCAGCGCTGTTCCGGCACCCACGCGCTGCTGGTCAGCGCGTCGGTGCTCGACGCACCGCCGGCGCTGCCGCTGCTCGGCTGCTGGGTCAGGTTGCGCGTGCAGGGCGGACGCTATGCGGGCGACCTGCTGACGGCCACGGACGAGCCACTGCCCTTCATCGACGACGCGTTCGAGCTGGT
The DNA here is from genome assembly GCA_021783385.1 of Pseudomonadota bacterium. GTDB lineage: Bacteria > Pseudomonadota > Gammaproteobacteria > Xanthomonadales > Rhodanobacteraceae > Rhodanobacter. The sequence goes on along the minus strand of JAJXTX010000003.1, from coordinate 3,990 downwards.
GCTGCTGCGGCACGCGCTGGAGGTGGTCGCGCAGGCCGATGACCTGCTGACCGAAGCGGTTCGCGTGCTGGCGCCGGGCGGCATCCTCGCGGTGACCGGGGTCCATCCGCTCAGCGGCTGGGCGCCATGGTTCCGCTGGCGCGGGCGCGGCACGCATCGCGTGTTGCAGATGCCGCTGCAATTGCGGCACCGGCTGCTGCAGGCAGGCCTTGAGATCGAGCGCGTGCAGCGCGTCGGTCACCTGTGGCCAGGCGCCATTGCCAACCATCCCGGCAGCCTCGGTGGCGGTTATGTGCTGCTGGCGCGCAAGCGCCGGCGCGCCATTACGCCGCTGCGGATCAAGCCGGCGCCGCTGCGGATGGCCGGCAAGCAGCCTGTTGTCGCGGGGCAGCCGGCGCGATGCCATTTTCACAAGAGACCTGAGCAACGATGAGCGTGGTGGAAGCCTTTACCGATGGTGCCTGCCTGGGCAATCCCGGGCCGGGCGGCTGGGCCGCCCTGCTGCGCGCGCAGGGCAGCGAACGCATGCTCGCCGGTGCCGACCCGGCCACCACCAATAACCGGATGGAGCTGATGGCCGCCATCGGCGCGCTGGAGGCGCTCAAGCGCCCGTGTGAGGTGGTGCTGGTGACGGACTCGCGCTATGTGATGCAGGGCATCGAGGAATGGGTGCCCAAGTGGCGTGCCAACGGCTGGCGCACCGCTGACAGGAAGCCGGTGAAGAATCAGGATCTGTGGCAGCGGCTGGCGGCTGCGGTCGGCCCGCATCAGGTGCGCTGGAAGTGGGTGCGCGGCCACAACGGTCACGCCGAAAACGAACGCGTGGATCAGGCCGCGCGCGAGCAGGCCGAACGCATCAGGGACTGCGCATGAGACAGATCGTGCTGGACACCGAGACCACCGGCCTGGAGGTGCGTCAGGGCCACCGGCTGGTCGAGATTGCCTGCGTCGAGCTGGTTGAGCGCCGGCTCACGGGGCGGCACTACCAGACCTACCTCAATCCGGATCGCGCCATCGACGAGGGTGCGCGCCAGGTCACCGGCATCGAGGACGAGTTTCTGCTCGACAAGCCGCGCTTTGCCGAAGTGGCGGACGAGTTTCTGGCGTTCATCGACGGCGCCGAGCTGATCATCCACAACGCCAGTTTCGATGTCGGCTTTCTCGATGCAGAGCTTGCTCGCCTCGATTCGGGCGCCGGCCGCATCAGCGATCGCTGCAGTGTGCTGGATACCCTGGCGCTGGCGCGCGAGCGCTATCCCGGCCAGCGCAACAGCCTCGACGCGCTGTGCAAGCGGCTGGGCGTGGACAACTCGCGGCGCGATCTGCACGGCGGCCTGATCGACGCGCAGCTGCTGGCCGATGTCTATCTGGCGATGACCTCGGGGCAGGGCGCGTTCAACCTGGATTTCGAGGCAGTCGCGGCGCCGCGCGAAGGCGCGCTGCGCGCGCCGCCGCCGCCGCGCACGCGTCCGCGCGTGCTGCGCGCCGAGGCCGAGGAATTGCTGCTGCACGAGCAGCGCCTGGACGCGCTCGATCACAGCGCCGGCGGCAAGAGCGTGTGGCGCCAGCTCGGCTAGGGCGTGGCGCTGGTTGTCTTCAGATGCAGCGCACCAGCACTGCGCTGATGTTGTCGTCGCCACCGGCGTCCAGCGCGCACAGCAGCAGCTGATCGACGCATTCCTGGGCGGCCAGATCGGTGCGCGCCACCGTCCGCGCGATCGTCGCGTCTTCCACGCACTCGGTCAGACCGTCGCTGCACAGCAGGAATGCCATGCCAGCTTCCAGCCATCCGCGCGCCATGCCGATATGCAGCTGCGCGGCTGCGGTCACGCCCAGCGCCTGGGTCAGCACGTTGCGCTGCGGATGATTCGATGCCTTGGCCGGATCAAGCTGGCCGGCCTCGATCAGCGCCTGCACCAGCGAATGATCGTGGCTGATCTGGCGCAGCCCCTGCTGCCACATGTAGATGCGGCTGTCGCCAACCCAGGCGACCTCATAGCTGTCGGCAGTCAGCCGCAGGGCGGCGATGGTGGTGCCCATCGGCAACGGATCGAAGCGGTCGCGGGTGCAGGCCAGCAGACGCTCGCCGGCACCCTGCACGGCTTCGATCAGGCGCTGGTCTTGCGCCACCAGTTCGACCACCGCATCGCGCACCAGCGCCGAGGCAACCTCGCCGTGCAGGTGCCCCCCCATGCCGTCGGCTACCAGAAACAGTCCCAGCGAGGCATCGGCGTAGTAGGTATCCTCGTTGCGCGTGCGGCGCAGGCCAACATGCGTGCCGTGTCCGAATTCGATCATGGGTGGTCTGGTAAACGGGGTCCCCGCAGCATGCCGGATGTGGCTGAGGTTGTCACGATCGGCCTGCCCGCGTATGATCTCCCGCTCGCACGAGCCACCGTGCACGCCTTGGAGAGGTGGCAGAGTGGTCGAATGTACCTGACTCGAAATCAGGCGTAGTGGTAACACTACCGTGGGTTCGAATCCCACCCTCTCCGCCAGTAGACGAAACGCCCCGTACGGGGCGTTTCGTTTTTCGGCGCTTGGCGTTCAGCTGGCCTTTTTCTTCGCCAGACGCAGCCAGGTATCGACCACGGTATCGGGGTTCAGCGACAGCGATTCGATGCCCTGTTCCATCAGCCACTCGGCCAGATCCGGATGGTCGCTGGGGCCTTGGCCGCAGATGCCGATGTACTTGCCCTTGGCGCGGGCTGTCCGGATGGCCATTGCCAGCAGCTTCTTCACCGCCGGGTCGCGCTCGTCGAACAGGCTGGCCACGATGCTGGAGTCGCGGTCGAGCCCCAGGGTGAGTTGGGTCAGGTCGTTGGAGCCGATCGAGAAGCCGTCGAAGATGTCGAGGAATTCGTCGGCGAGCAAGGCGTTCGACGGCACCTCGCACATCATGATCACCTTCAGCTCGTGCTCGCCCTGCTTGAGGCCGTTGTTTGCCAGCACCTCGATTACCTTGCGCCCTTCGCCCAGCGTGCGCACGAACGGGATCATCACCCACACGTTGTCCAGGCCCATCACCTCGCGCACGCGTTTGACCGCCTTGCACTCCAGCCCGAACGCTTCGCTGAAACTCGGGTCGACATAGCGGCTGGCGCCGCGAAAGCCGATCATCGGGTTCTCTTCGTGCGGTTCGTAGCGGGCGCCGCCGATCAGGCCGGCATATTCGTTCGACTTGAAATCCGACAGGCGCACGATCACCGGCTTCGGGTACACCGAGGCGGCGATGGTGGCGATGCCTTCGGCCAGGCGGTCGACGTAGAAGCTCACCGGATCGGCATAGCCGGCCATGCGCTCGTCGATCTTTGCCTTGGTCTCGGCGTCCTGTTTGGCGTATTCCAGCAGCGCCTTGGGATGCACGCCGATGTGGCTTGCGATGATCATTTCCAGGCGGGCCAGGCCGATGCCCGCATTCGGCAGCATGCCGAAGTCGAACGCGCGCTCGGGGTTGGCCACGTTCATCATGATCTTCAGCGGCGCCTCCGGCATCGCGCCGAGGTCGGCGGTGATCCGCTCGAATTTCAGGATGCCCTCGTAGATCGTGCCGGTGTCGCCCTCGGCGCAGGATACGGTGACCTCGACGCCATCAGGGATGCGGTCCAGCGCGTCGCCGGTGCCGACCACCGCCGGTACGCCCAGCTCGCGCGCGATGATCGCCGCGTGGCAGGTGCGACCGCCACGGTTGGTGACGATCGCGGCGGCGCGCTTCATCACCGGCTCCCAGTCGGGATCGGTCATGTCGGCAATCAGCACGTCGCCGGGCTGCACCTTGTTCATGTCGGCCAGCGAGCGGATCACACGCGCCTTGCCGGCGCCGATCTTCTGGCCGATCGAACGGCCTTCGGCCAGCACCTTGCCCTTTTCATGGAGATGGAAGCGCTCCAGCTGGGTCGCGTGGGCGCGCGACTTCACCGTTTCCGGGCGCGCCTGCACGATGTACAGCTTGCCGGTATGACCGTCCTTCGCCCACTCGATGTCCATCGG
>JAJXTX010000112.1:3944-8104 GCA_021783385.1 Pseudomonadota bacterium | reverse complement strand
CCCATCAGCGCGATCAGTTCGTCGCCCTCGGCGCGCAGGCCGGCGAGGATGCGCAGCGCGCGCGCGCCGTCGCCGGCAAACGCCGCGTCGGTGAGCTTGAACGCGTCGTAGCGGGCGCTGTCGGCGACCAGCGCCTCCATCGCGGCGGCGTCGATGCGACCCTGGCCGTGCAGCACGGCGAGCTTGTCGATTTCCTGTGCGGCGGCCAGCAGGTTGCCCTCGACGCGCTCGGCCAGCAGCGCCGCCGCATCCGGCGTGGCGGACAGCCCGCGCGCGGCGAGCCGCGTGCCGATCCAGGCGCCCCACTCGTTCGGCCGCGGCGCGTTGAACACCACCATCGCGCCAGTGGCGTCGAGCTTCTTGCTCCAGGCGCCGTCGTGCTTGCTGCTCCACTCCATCGCGCTGACCAGCAGGGTGACATCGGGCGGCGGATCGGCGCAGAACGCGGTGATCGCCTTGGCGCCTTCGGTGCCGGGGCGGCCGGTGGGCAGGCGCAGGTCGATCAGCCGGCGGGTGGCGAACAGCGACATGCTGGCAGCGGCGCGGGCCAGCTCGTTCCAGTCGAAATGCTGGCCGACCTCCAGCACCTCGCGCTCGCTGTAGCCAAGCTTCCTGGCCTGCGTACGCAGCGCGTCGGAGGCTTCCAGCACCAGCAACTCCTCGCCGGCGAGCAGGTAGACCGGCGCCAGCCGGTCGGCCGCCAACGCCTTCTGCCACTGGCCGGCAGACAGCGGCATCAGCGTGCGCTGGCGGCGCTGGCCGGTGCCGCCAGCTGCTGCTTGCCGGCCGCCTGCAGGCGGAACAGGATCGCCTGCACCATGTCGTCGTTGAGGCTGTGCTCGATCTGCTGCACCTGCGAGGCGTTGCCGACGGTGTTGGTGGCGTCGTAGCTGTATTCGCGCGACATGTCGATGCGCTGATGCGGCACCAGCGTCTTGCCGGCGGGGTCGGTGAGGTCGAACTGCACCTGGTAGTGCACCGCATATTCGGTGATGCGCACATAGCCGCCGGCGCTCAACGTGTCGGTGCTGAAGGCCGCCACCGGCACGTGCAGCTCGGCCACGCCGGCGCCGGCGTGATCCTCGACGGTGACGCCCGAAGCCGCCAGTGCGCGCGTCAGCATGCGCTCGAACTCGCCACCGCCGTTGACCACCAGGTGCATGCGCTGCATCGACGGCGGCAGGGTCGCGTTCTGGCGCAGGTGGAAGCCGCAGGCGCCGAGCGCCAGCGCCGACAGCACCAGCAGCGAGGCCTGCAGCAGGCGGACGGTCTTGATGTGGCTCATGGATTTCATCCTGCGACGATGTTGACGATCTTGCCGGGAACCACGATGACCTTGCGCACGCTCAGGCCTTCCAGAAAATGCGCCACCTGCGGCTGCGCGAGCGCGGCGGCCTCGGCCTGCTCCTTCGAGGCATGCGCGGGGAGCTCGATGGTAGCGCGCAACTTGCCGTTGATCTGCACCGCCAGCGTGGCGCTGTCGCGCACCAGCGCGGCCGGATCGGGCTGCGGCCACGGCTGGTCCTCCAGCACCGTCTCGGGGTGACCCAGCACCTGCCACAGCGCGTGACTGATGTGCGGCACCACCGGATTGAGCAGCAGCACCATCGCCTCCAGCGCCTCGTGGCGCACCGCGCGGCCTTGGGCACTCTGGTCGCTGAACCTGCCCAGCGCGTTCAGCAGCTCCATCAGGGCGGCGATGGCGGTATTGAACGCGTGGCGGCGGCCGACATCGTCGCCGACCTTCTGGATCGTCTCGTGCAGCTGGCGGCGCAATGTCTTCTGGCTGGCATCCAGCGCGGCCGGATCGACCGGCGGGTGATCCGGATTCGCCGCATGCGCGGTCACCTCGCGCCAGAAGCGCTTGAGGAAGCGCGCCATGCCCTCGACGCCGGCCTCGCTCCACTCCAGCGACTGCTCCGGCGGCGCGGCGAACATCGAGAACAGCCGCACGGTGTCGGCGCCGTATTTGTCCACCATCGTCTGCGGATCGATGCCGTTGTTCTTCGACTTGGACATCTTCTCGATGCCGCCGATCTGCACCGCGCCGCCGTCTGCCCGCAGCACGGCGCCGATGATGCGGCCGCGCTCGTCGCGCTGCATGTCGACCTCGGCCGGGTTGATCCAGTCCTTCGAACCGTCGGCGTGGTCGCGGTAGAACGTCTCGGCGATCACCATGCCCTGGCACAGCAGGTTTTGCGCCGGCTCATCGCTGGCGAGCATGCCGGCATCGCGCATCAGCTTGTGATAAAGGCGGAAGTACAGCAGGTGCATGATCGCGTGTTCGATGCCGCCGACGTACTGGTCGACCGGCAGCCAGTAGTTGGCGCGCGCGTCGATCTGCGTCGGCGCACCGGGGCTGGTGTAGCGCGCGTAGTACCAGCTCGACTCCATGAAGGTGTCGAAGGTGTCGGTTTCACGCTCGGCCGGGCCGCCGCACTGCGGGCAGGTGGTCTGGCGCCATGCGGAATCGGCCTTGATCGGCGACTGCACGCCGCTGAACGCCACGTCCTCGGGCAGCAGCACCGGCAGCTGGTCCTCCGGTACCGGCACGTCACCGCAGTGGGCGCAGCGGATCACCGGAATCGGGCAGCCCCAGTAGCGCTGGCGGCTGACGCCCCAGTCGCGCAGGCGGTAGTTGATGCGGCGCGCGCCGCTGCCGTCGCGCTCGAGGCGGGTGGCCAGCGCATCCAGCGCCTGGCTGAAATCCATGCCGTCGTATTCGCCGGAGTTCACCAGCACGCCGCGTGGCGTCCACGCCGCCTCTTCGCGGATGCGTCGCTCGAACGCCTCCACCACGCGCAGCGGTGCGGAGATGTCCTGCGCGTTGCTGTCGTGACCGCTCAGCGCGGCCTGCATGCGATCGACGCCGACGCCCAGCGACAGGTCGTGGCGGATTTCCCGCAGCGCCTCAAGTACCGACGGATCGACGATCACCATCTTGATCGGCAGGCTGTATTTCTGGGCAAACTCCCAGTCGCGCTGATCGTGCGCCGGCACCGCCATCACCGCGCCGGTGCCGTAGCCCATCAGCACGAAGTTGGCCACGTAGACCGGCAGCTCCTCGCCGCTGATCGGGTGGATCGCGCGCAGGCCGGTGTCCATGCCGCGCTTTTCCTGGGTTTCGAGCTCGGCCTCGGAGACGCCGCCACGCCTGAGGTCGGCGATGAAGTCGGCCAGTTGCGGGTTGTCCTCCGCGGCGTGCAACGCCAGCGGATGCTCGGCGGCAATCGACAGGAAGGTCACCCCCATCAATGTGTCCGGACGGGTGGTGAACACGCTCAGCGGCTCGGCTGCCCCCTCGACCGCGAAGTGGATCTCCAGCCCCTCGCTGCGCCCGATCCAGTTGCGCTGCATGGTCTTCACCGCGTCGGGCCAGCCCGGCAGCGTGTCCAGGCCTTCCAGCAGTTCCTGCGCGTAATCGGTGATCTTCACGAACCACTGCGGGATCTCGCGCTTCTCCACCAGCGCGCCGGTGCGCCAGCCACGGCCGTCGACCACCTGCTCATTGGCCAGCACGGTCTGGTCGACCGGGTCCCAGTTCACCACCGCGTTCTTGCGATAGGCCAGCCCCTTTTGCATCAGCCGCACGAACATCCGCTGTTCGTGCACGTAATAGTCGGGGCGACAGGTGGCGAACTCGCGCGTCCAGTCGATCGCGTAGCCGAGCGACTTCAGCTGGCTGCGCATGTGCTCGATGTTGGCGTAGGTCCACTTGGCCGGCGCGGTCTTGTGCTTGATCGCGGCGTTCTCGGCCGGCAGGCCGAACGCGTCCCAGCCCATCGGCTGCAACACGTTCTTGCCCTGCATGCGCTGGTAGCGGCTGATCACGTCGCCGATGGTGTAGTTGCGCACGTGGCCCATGTGCAGGGCGCCGGACGGGTACGGCAGCATCGACAGGCAATAGAACTTCGGCTTGGCCGAGTCCTCGTTCACCTCGTAGGCGCGCTGCGCGTTCCAGTACTGCTGCGCGGCAGCTTCCACCGCCTGCGGCTGATAGCCCTGGCCAGGGTGGCCGCCCGCCTCGGCGGCATGGGTGTCTTGAATGTCCTGCATGATTCCGGCGCCGTGCTGCGGTGAGCGCAAGCCGGCCAAGGCCGACTGCGGGGAACTGATCAGACTAGCCCAGCGCAGGCCGGGAGCCAAGCGTGCACGCTCAG
>JAJXTX010000112.1:0-3844 GCA_021783385.1 Pseudomonadota bacterium | reverse complement strand
GTGTAATAGTGCATCGGCGCCGAGGCACAGCCGGCCAGCGCCATGGCGACAGCCGCGCCGAGCAGGCGTGTTGCGGTACGGATCATGGCTTGCTCCCGGACGGCGTCGCCGGAACCGGCGGCGGGGTGGCGACAGGGGTGGGTTTCGGGTCCGGTCGGCGGCCGCGGATCAGCGCCTCCGGATGGCTGCCCAGATAATCAGTGAGTACGCGCAGCGAACGCGCCATGCGCTGCAGCTCCTGCAGCGTGCCGTCCAGGTTTTGCTGCAGCGGCGAGTCGCCGGACAGCGCGTCGTTGGCGGTGCCCATGGTCTTGCGTACGCCGTGCAGAGTGCTGCTGACCTCCGGCAACGTCTTGCCGTTGACCTGCGTCAGCGTGGCGTGCAGCGCGGCCAGCGTCTGGTCGAGGTTGCGGCCGATGCTGTCGAACGGCACCTTGTCAATCTTGGCGACGATCTCGGCCAGCTGTTCCTGCAGCTTGTCGAAACTGCCCGGCACGGTGGGTACGGTGAGGGGCTTCGCGTTGGGGTCGAACGCCACCTTCGGCGCATGCGGCACGAAATCCAGCGCCACATAGAGCTGACCGGTGAGCAGATTGCCGATGCGCGCCTGCGCGCGCAGGCCGTGCGCCACCAGCGGCCCCATCAGCTGCGCCAGATCGGGATTCTCGCCACGCGAACGGGCCAGCGTCTCCAGCTTCTGGTAGGCGCCGCCGAGCCGCTGCGGATAGACCAGCGCGCCGACGATCACCGGAAAACGCTGCGTCTTCGGGTCGTAGTCGAGCTTGACCGACACCACCTTGCCGATGTCGATGCCGAGAAACTCCACCGGCGAACCCGCCGCCAGTCCGCGCACCGACTGCTCGAAGCGCATGCGGATATAGCGCGGCTCGCCATCCGGCGGGGCCATCGCGGTGGCCTGGTCGCCATAGAGCCGGTACGAAGTGTGTTCCGCGGCCGGGGTGCTGTCATGCGGGCCGGGCGGGTCCTGAAAGGCCACGCCGCCGGCCAGCACGGTAGCAAGCGACTGCGTGTTGAGCTTGAGGCCGCCGGCGCCGATCGACAGATCGACGCCGCTGGCATTCCAGAAGCGGGTGGATGCAGTGACAAAGCGGTCGTTGGGGCCATCCACAAAGATGCCCAGCGAGACGCCCTTGCCGTCCGGATCCAGCTGGTAGGACACCACCCGTCCGACCTGGATATGCCGGTAGTACACCGGCGACCCGATATCCAGCGAGCCGAGATCGTCGCTGTGCAGGGTGTAACTTCGTCCAGGCGCACCGTGGTTCACCGCCGGTGGCGTCTCCAGCCCCTTGAAATCGTATTCCGGCTCATCCGACTCGCCCACGTCGGCGCCGATGAAGGCGCCGGACAGCAGCGTGTCGATGCCGGACACGCCGCCCAGACCGATGCGCGGCCGCACCACCCAGTAGCGCGTGCCCTTGGTGGCGAAACCTTCGGCGCTCTTTTCCAGCGCCACGGTGACCAGCACGTGGCTGCGGTCGCCGCTGAGGCGGATCTTGTGCACCCGCCCGATCACCACGCTCTTGTATTTCACCGGCGTCTTGCCGGGGTCCAGGCCCTCGGCGCTCTGCAGGCTGATGGTGATCTGCGGGCCGGCCTGCAACCAGGCGTTGACCACCAGCGACAGCGCCACCAGCGCGGCCAGCGCCGGCACCAGCCAGATCAGTGAGGCGTTGAAACGGCGCCGCGTCACCACTGGCTGCGGCAGTTCGGGATGTTCCGGCGCAGCTTCTGCCGCGCCCTGCTGTTCGTCAGTCATCGGTGTCCCTGCCATCCCAGATCAAACGCGGGTCAAAACTCAGCGAGGCCAGCATGGTCAATACCACCGTGAGGCCGAAAAAAATCACGCCGGGCAGCGGTTCGACCCGGCTCAGCACGCTGAAACGCACCAGCGCGGTCAGCAATGACACCACGAACACGTCCAGCATCGACCAGTAGCCGATCAGCTCCACCAGCCGAAAGAGTTTGGCGCGCTGCGGCCGGGCCCAGTCGCTGCCGCGCTGGCTGCTCAGCAGGAGCGTGCCCAGCACCAGGAATTTCAGCATCGGCACCACGATGCTGGCGACAAACACGATGATCGCCAGATCCGGCGAACCCTTCACCCACAGCTCCACCACGCCGCTGAGGATGGTGTTGTCGTCGATCTCGTTGAGGCTGGCGGTACGCATGATCGGCAGCAGGTTGGCCGGCACGTACATGAGGAAAGCGGCGATCAGCAGTGCCCAGGTGCGCGCATAGCTGGCCGGCTTGCGCGCATGCAGGCCCGAGCCGCAGCGCGGGCACACCAGCACCTGCCCCGGCTCCGGCGGAGCGGTTGTCGCATCGCTGCACACCAGCCCGCACACGTGGCAGGCAATCAGGCCCAGCTCGGAGGCGCGCGGCAGCGCGCTCATGCCGGCGACCCCGGCGTGAGTTCCCACAGTCGGCGCAGGTCGATGCCGGCGAAAATCGTGATCAGCAGCGTGAGCACCGCGTAGGCATAGATGCCCGGATCGGTGACCACGTCGAAATACAGGTGGGCCTTGACGATCGCCACCAGCGCGCCGAGCACGAACACCTCGCTCATCGTCCACGGCCCGATGTAATGCAGGGTCACCATGATCGGCACGAAGCCCGGCGCGCGCCGGCCGCGGCGGGCAAACCACAGCAGCCAGCCGAGCGAAAGCATCTTCAACAGCGGCAGGAAAAACAGCGTCAGCGCGGCCAGCAGCGAGACGATCTGCGCCTGCTCGCGCCACATCGCGATGATCGTGCCCCACAGCGTGGCGCTGCTGTATTGGCCGTTGAGGCCCAAAGTGACGATCGGCCACACGTTGGCCTGCACGAACATGATCATCGCCGTCAGCACCAGCGCCAGCATCGCGTTCACGCCGAGCGCGTGATGCCGTTCCAGCACCGCGCCACAGCGCGCGCACTGCGCCACCTGGCCGCGCGCCAGCGCATAGCGGCGATGCACCGTGTCGCAGTCCTCGCAGATCTGCAGCACCACGACAGGCAGCGTGGGCGTGCGTTCGGTGGGGTGAACCGGGGTCAGCATGTCGGGATTCTCGCAAATCTGACGTGCGCGCGGTGAACTGCATGTCGACGCCGATGGACTTGTATATGCTCGGCGCTGCCCTGATCTGCTCTGGGCCCATTCACCCGCAACGCCGCACTGGAGCACGCCGTGACTGCCACCCTCCCCGCCGCTCACGTCTTCGACGTCGACCAGCTGAGTTTCGAAGCGGACGTCCTGCAGGCGTCGCTGCACACACCGGTACTGGTGGATTTCTGGGCCAGCTGGTGCGAGCCGTGCAAGACGCTGGGACCGATGCTGGAAAAACTGGCCGCCGAGTACAACGGCGCGTTCCGGCTGGGCAAGGTCGATGTCGACGCCCAACAGGAGCTGGCCGGCATGTTCGGCATCCGCAGCATCCCCACCGTGATGCTGGTGAAAGACGGCCAGGTGCTCGACGGCTTCACCGGCGCGTTGCCGGAAGGCCAGCTGCGCGAATTCCTGGCGCGTCACGTGCAGCCACTGGCCGCCGCGGCCGAAGAGGCAACCGTGGACGAAGCCAGCGTCGAAACCCCCGAGCAGGCGGTACAGCGCTTGCAGCAGGCGATCGACGCGGCACCGGACCAGCCCGCGCTGAAGCTGGAGCTGGCGCTGGCACTGATGCGCGCTGGCCAGCTCAAGGCCGCCGAGGCGCAGCTCATCGCGCTGCCCGCCAACCTGGCCACCGATGCACGCGCCCAGCGCCTGCGCAGCGAGCTGGATCTGGCGCAGGCGCTGGTCGCGGCGCCGACGCTGGCCACCTTGCAGCAGCGCGTGCAGGCTGACCCC
>JAJXTX010000111.1 GCA_021783385.1 Pseudomonadota bacterium | reverse complement strand
CGCGGCCGGGCGCCACCTCGCCCTGCTGCACCAGCTGCTCGATGTCGGCATTCAGCGCGCGCAGCGCCGTGCCCCGGCGCAGCACGTATTCGCTCAGACCGCGCCCCAGCGGACGCTGCGCGGGCGGCATCTCGACCGCGTCGACGGCGTACGGGAAGGTCAGCCGGCTGCGATCGTCGGAGAGCAACGCGATAAAAAAGTTTTCCGCATTCAGCAACTCGCCGACCACTGCATGTACGCGCCGGTAGAACGCGCCCTGGTCGATGTCCGCGGTGGCCAGCTGGGCGATCTGGAACAGCGCCGCCTGCAGATGCTCGGCGCGCTTGCGCACCACGATTTCCAGCTCGAGGCCGCGGTTGGCGTCAGCCAGCTGCTGGGTGCGCAGCTCCACCCGCTGCTCCAGGTTTTCCTGCGTCTGCTTGCGCTCCAGCGCGGTGAGGATGTGGCTGCCGACAAACTCCAGCAGTGCGAGATCCTCCGGCGCATAGCCGATCTCCGGCTGGTAGCTCTGCACCACCAGCGCACCCACCGGCAGACCCTCGCGCAGCATCGGCACGCCCAGCCAGTCCTGACTGTCCGGCCCGATCTGCGCCACCGGCCCGACCACCTGGTTGCGCAATTGCTCCGTATTGCCCATGCGCGGATTGCCGTCCTGCATCACGTGCCAGGTGAGCGTGTACTCGATCGCCGCCATCGGCATGTCCTGGCCCTGGCCGGGTATGGTGGGATCCTCGACGTCGACGTAATACAGAAAGCGCACCGTGCCGCGATAGAGGTTGTGCAGCACGATGAAAAAATTGTCCGCGTACATCAGCGTGCTGACGATCGCGTGGATGCCGCGCAGCATGTCCGGCATGTCGCCGTCGGAGCCGGCCAGATCGGAGATCGCGAACAGCGCCCGCTGCAGACGCTCCGAGCGCTCAACCTGCTGGTGCGAATCCTGCAGCCGCCCCCACTCCAGCGCCCGTTGCAGATGTTCGCCGGCAAGGCGCAGCGGCGCATCCCACTCGCCGGCAAGGACGGCGTCAGGCAGCTGGGCCTGCGCGTCCCGCGGCGACATGCTCAGCAGCAGCATGGCCGGCTCCGGCTGCAGGCACAGGCGCAGCGCGAGCCATGGCTGGGCGGCATGCCACTGCGGCTGCTCGGCGCCGGCCGCTTCACTCAGCCAGGTCCAGTCGGCCGGCTTCCATCCGGTCGGCACAATGCCGCGATGGCGCAGCGGCTCGACCAGCCCCCACAGCACCGTGGCCCCCTGGCACTGCGGATGCGTACCGGCCAGCTCGGCGATCGCCACGGCCGCCTGCTGCGGCGTGCGCACGCTGGCGAGGCGGGTGAGCCACTGCAGCAGCCATTCCCGCTCCGGCGGCAACCCATCCGCGGCATCCGCGTGCTTCATCAACATGATTTTCCTTGCCGCAGATCCGCCCGGACCCGTCGCAAGCATACCGCTTCGATACGTAGCCCGGCGTTGGCGCCGCGGGCGGTGCCGCCGGCATGCGCGGCGGCGTGCACTACCGATAAACTGTCACACTGACCCGACCATCTGCGGGCGCTGGCGCTTCCCTCGTTTGCCCATCACGGGCACCATGCGCCGCAGGTTTCACTTCGCATGCTCAGCGACACCAGCAAAGCGCTCGCGCAGGCGAAAGCCTGCCACCCCGCGACGTGTGTTCGAGGTCAACGAAACCACGCTTGACCAGTTGTACGCATGGATCGACCACGCAATCGAGTGCATCAGGATGTTCACGTCCGGACACATCGGCGGCAGCGAAACCCACCCGATCCAGCTGAAGCTGCGCAACGGCGAGCTGAATTTCGAAGCTCATGCCTGCCTCGGCAAGGCGGTGCGCTTTCGCACCCGGAATACCCAGGATCTATGGCGCACAAGCAACGCAGACTGCATGCCCGCTCCGTTCACTCACCTTCGGCATGGGGTTCCAGCCAGTGTCTGATCGATGCCGGGCGGCCCAGCAGATAGCCTTGCCCCATCTCGCAACCCATCGCCAGCAGAGCGCGGCGCTGGGCCTCGGTTTCGATGCCTTCGGCGATCACCTGGATGTTCAAGGCACGTGCCAGCGCGAGGATCGCCGCCACCACGGTGGTGCTGTTGGTATTGCTTGCGTTGTCCAGTTCCTGCACGAAGGCCTGGTCGATTTTCAGCATGCGCAACGGCAACGAGTGCAGGTAGCTGAGCGACGAATAACCGGTGCCGAAATCATCGAGCGCGGCACCCACGCCGACCGTGCGCAGCCGCTCGAGCGTGGCGCGCACGCGCTCCGGATTGTCCAGCAGGGCTCCCTCGGTGACTTCGGCGATCAGTCGCGAGGGCGGCAGACCGGTGCGTTCGAGCAACTGGAGCAACCGCGCATCGAAATCGTCGTGACGCAGATGCCGGGCCGACACATTGAACGTCATGAACGGATCGCCCCGGCCATGCCGCGCGAGCAGCCTGCTGCTGAGCTCGAACATGCGCCAGTCGATCGTTTCGATCAGCCCGCAGTCCTCGGCGATCTTGATGAAGTCCGCCGGCTTGAGCAGACCGCGCTGCGGATGGTTCCAGCGGATCAGCGCCTCATAGCCCACCGCCTGGCCGTCGTCGAGCCGGCAGATCGGCTGGAAATACGGCTCGAACTGGTCGTGCTGCAGTGCCTGGCGCAGCTCGCCCTCCAGCGCCAGCACGTCGACCACATTCTTGGCCAGCGTCTCGTCGAACAATTCGAAGCGCTTGCGGCCGCCTGCCTTCGCCCGATACAGCGCGATGTCGGCGTCGTGCAGCACTTCGTCGGCGCTGCCGTAACTGCTGTCACCGATCGCGATGCCCATGCTGGCGGATGGTTCGAGCTCCCTGCCGGCCACCCGCAGCGGCTCGGCCAAGGTCTGCAGCACGCGCCGCGCCACGTTCACCGCTGCGGCAGGAATCTCGATGTCCTCCAGCAGGATCGCAAACTCGTCGCCGGACAGTCGCGCCACCACGTCCGGATCGCGCACGCAGGACAGCAGTCGACGGGCGACCTCCTGCAGAAACTCGTCGCCGGCGAGATGGCCGAGGCTGTCGTTGATCACCTTGAAGCGATCGACGTCCAGATACAGCAATGCGCAGCGCCGTTCCGGCTCGCGTTGCAGCAAGGCCAGCACGCGGTCAAGCCGGTCGCGCAGGAAGCCGCGGTTCGGCAGGCCGGTGAGTGGATCGTGCATCACCTGATGTTTCAGCTGCTGCTGGATCTGTTCGCGCTGGCGGATCTGCTGGCGCAGTTCCTGCGTACGCTCCTCCACCCGCTGTTCGAGTTGCACATTGGCCTGATGCAACGCGGCGGCGGAGCGGCGGCGGTAGATGCTGTTGGCGATCTGCAACGCGGCGAAGGAGAGCAGCTCCTGATCGGCGATGCCGTAAATGGCCACCTCGGTATAACTTTGCACCGCCACCAGACCGATCACTTCGTCGCCGACCACCAGCGGCACACCCAGCCAGCACACCGCCGGCGCGCCCACCGTGTCGAGGTCGATGAGCTTGCGCTCGGCCATGTCGAGCATGCCAGCCCGGTTGACCACCAACGGGCCGTGCGCCAGGACGTACTCGCTCAGTCCGCGGGCGAGCGGGCGGTCGCGATAAGTTTCACCGGCACTGTCCGCGGCATAGGGAAAGGTCAGCGAGCGGGTGACGTCGTCGACCAGGGCAACGAAGAAATTCTGCGCGTTGATCAGGCTGCCGACGATGGCATGCACTTGCCGAAAGAACTCGCTCTCGTCGATGTCGGCGGTGGCCAGTTGGGCAAGCTGGAACAGCGCTGCCTGCAATCGCTCGGCGCGCTGGCGTTCCAGCACTTCCTGCTTCAGGCCGTGATTGGCCTCGGCCAGCTCCTGCGTGCGCAGGCGCACGCGCAGTTCCAGCTCATCCTTGGTCTGCTTGCGCTCCAGCGCGGTGAGGATGTGGCTGCCGACGAACTCCAGCAACACCCGATCCTCGTCCGAAAAACCGATGCCCTCGCGGTAGCTTTGCACCACCAGCGCGCCATGCACCTGACCGTTGCGCAGCATCGGCACACCCAGCCAGTCGATGCAGTCCGGGCCGATCGGCACCAATGGCCCGTCCACCTGTTCGCGCAGCTGCTGCATGCCACCCATCAGCGGCTTGCCATCGGTCAGCAGATACCAGGTCAATGAATTGCGATATTTTTCCAGCAGTTCTTCCCGGCCGGTGTCCGGGCCTTGCGGGTCCTCGACGTCGACGTAGTAGAGGAAGCGCATCGTGCCGCGTTCCGGGTCGTACCGCACGATGGCGAAATTCTCGCCGTACATCAGTGTGCTGACGATCATGTGGACGCCGCGCAGCATTTTCGGCATGTCCAGATCGGAGCCGGCCAGATCGGAGATCGCGAACAGCGCGCGCTGCAGGTTTTCCGAGCGCTCCAGCTGTTTGTGCGAATCCTGCAGGTCGGCCAGCTCAAGCGCGTGCAACAGGCGGTGGCTGGCCTGCGTGAAGCGCGAGGCAAGCGCCTCGCGCAGCAGCGGCGCGGGCTGCTCGCAGGCGAAATGCAACAGCAGCACCACCCGCTCGCGCAGCAACAGGCGCCACGCCGCGCATCGGCCATCGCCACTCACGCAAAGTTCGTCCCCGTCCAGCACGGCTTGCGCCCAGGCGATCTCCGCCGGCGTCACGGCCGCACCAAACGCAGCGTGCGTTTCGCAGGCACCGCACAACAGGCTCGCGGTCTCGCAACCTGGCAGGGACTCGGCCAGTTCCACGATCACCACAGCGACTTCCATCGGCGTGATCGCTTCGATCAGACGGCTGAGCCACACCAGTTCCTCGGCGGGCATCGGCGCAACTGTCGAAGGTGCCTGCCGCTGATTCATCATTTGGCGTTCCGCAGAGAACGGTTCGATAACTGGCACATGCCGCATGAACCCGATGGCGACACCTCATTTAACCATGCAATCTCTGTTCCAGCGTGTGCTGCCGTCACCTGCCCCCGTTCGGAAAACCCCGCTGGCCGCCGCCATCGCGCCACCGCAGACCTCCTGAGGGCATGTGCGCATGCCGTAACATAGGCGGCTCTCTCCCGGTTACCGCATGCTCAGCGACGCCAGCAAAGACGCCATCCGCGCCGCCTATGCACGCCTGAAGGACGGGCTGCCGGGCTTTCGCGCGCGCGCCTCGCAGGGACGGATGATCGCCGAGGTGGCCAAGGCCTTCGGCCGGCAGGGCGGCGTGGCGGTGATCGAGGCGCCGACCGGCACCGGCAAGTCGATGGCCTACCTGATCGCCGGGGTGGAAGTGGCGCGCTTCCAGCAGAAGAAGCTGCTGATTGCCACCGCCACCGTGGCGCTGCAGGAACAGCTGATGCAGCGTGACATTCCGCTGTACCTGCAGCTCAACGGCATCGAGGCGAAGGTGGCGCTGGCCAAGGGCCGCGGGCGCTACCTGTGTCCGCGCAACCTGCGCATGGCGAGCAGCAGCCTGAACGAATCCGGGCAGATGGGGTTGGCCGGTTTCGATGCCGATCTGGCGCTGTGGGCGAAGCCGCCGCAGCCGCGCGACAAGCAGGCGCTGGCCAGGCTGGATCGCGCGTTCGACCACGGCGAATGGAACGGCGACATGGACAGTGCGCCGGAGCCGGTCAGTGACGTGCTGCGACCCATGCTGACCACCAGCGCCGGCGGCTGCACCAACCGCAAGTGCGGGCAATTCATGATCTGCCCGTTTTTCATCGCGCGCCGCGCGGTGGACGATGCCGAGATCATCGTGGCCAACCAGGACCTGGTGCTGGCCGACCTCACCATGCCGGGCGAGGAGGAAAGCGCCGGTATCCAGGCATGGGGCGGCGTGATCCTGCCGCGGCCGGACGAGACGCTGTACATCTTCGACGAAGGCCACCACGTGCCGGCCAAGGCGATCGACCGTGGCGCCGCCGAGGTTCACATGAGCCTGAGCGTGCGCCAGCTGAGCCGGCTCGGGCGACAGGTGCATGCCGCGTATTCGCTCACCGACAAGGAATCGCTGGGCAAGCTCAGCCTCGACCGCGGCGACCAGAAGCTGCAGGAGCTGAGCGCCGCGCTGGAGGAGCTCGAGCGCGAGATCCGCCTCGGCTGGCTGCCGGACGCAAACGAGGCCGAACCGATGTATCGCGGCTCGCTCGGCCAGTTGCCGCCGGCATGGGTGGCGCACGCGCGCCTGCTCAGCGCAGCCACCGGCGAGGTGCAGCGCTGGCTGCAGGCGGTGCGCCGCGCGGTGGTCGAGATGACCGACGGCGGCCCGACCCAGGAGGCGCTGTCGCGCGAGCTGGGCATCGCGCTGGAGCGCCTCGAGAAGCAGGCGCGCTGCTGGCGCGCGTGGTCGGCCGACGACCCCGGCGACGCGCCGCCGCTGGCGCGCTGGGTCACGCTCGGCGCCGATCAGCAGCTGGTCTGCCACGCCTCGGCGGTGTCTGCCGGCGGCATGTTGCGCACGGTGCTGTGGGGCAACGCCAGCGGCGTGCTGATGACCTCGGCCACGCTGAGCGCGGGCGGCAACTTCCGCGGCTTCGCCGACGCGGTGGGGCTGCCTGACGACGCGGTGACGCTGAGCCTGCCCTCGCCGTTCGATCTCTCGCTGCAGGCACGGCTGGAAGTGCCGGCGATGCGCACGCTGCCCGATGCGCGCGAGGCGCACGCCGAGGAGGTCAGCGAGTGGCTGGCCGCGCATCTGGACTGGGACGCCGGCAACCTGGTGCTGTTCACCTCGCGCGCCAAGCTCGATCGCGTGCTGCAGAAGTTGCCGATCGCGCAGGTGCGCAAGGTACGTGCGCAGGGCTCGCTGGGCAAGTCGCAGCTGGTCGCCGAGCACTGCGCCGAGATCGCGGCGGGCAAGGGCAGCACGCTGTTCGGGCTGGCCTCCTTCGGCGAGGGCCTGGACCTGCCCGGCAAGCTGTGCGAGACGGTGGTGATCACCCAGCTGCCGTTCGCGGTGCCGACCGATCCGGTCGGCGCCACCTACGCCGAGTGGCTGGAATCGCGCGGGCGCAATCCGTTCATCGAGGTGAGCATTCCCGAGGCCACGCGCCTGCTGACGCAGTACTGCGGCCGGCTGATCCGCAACGAAACCGACAGCGGCCGCATCGTGCTGCTGGACCGGCGCGTGGTGACGAAGCGTTACGGCAGCGGCATGCTGCGCGCGCTGCCGCCGTTCCGGCAGGTGATCGAGCGTTAGCCATGCAGTCGCCAGCAACCATCATCCGGCTGCAGGATTGTCCGCCGATGCCGTGGAAAAACGGCCATGGCAGCACGCGCGAGATAGCCGTCCAGCCGTCCGGCGCCGGCAGCGGGGATTTCCTGTGGCGGATCAGCCTGGCCGAGGTGGACAGCGCGGCGCCGTTCTCCAGCTTCCCCGGCATCGACCGGCAGATCGTGCTGCTCGACGGCGCAGGCTTCACGATGACGCTGGACGATGGCCGCATGCATGCGCTGACCACGCCGTTCGAGCCGTTCGCGTTCGCCGGCGAGGCGCGCGTGTCGGTGGCGCTCGCCGGCGGCCCGACCCGCGACTTCAACCTGATGGTGAACCGCGCGCGGGCTCGCGGCGAACTGCAGGTCTGGCGCGGGCCGGGCCGCTGGATCGCGGGTGCCGGCAGCGTGCTGGTGCACGCGGCCCGCGGCGCGATCGACACGCCCGCCGGCCGGCTGCAGACGGGCGACAGCTGGCGGCCCGGCGACGCCGCGGCGAGCGCCGTCGTGCTGCCCGAAGGCGCCGTGGCACTGGCCGTGCGGCTGGCGCCGCCGGGCTGATTCCCCGCCTATACTGGCCGCCACCTGCCGCTGCGGAACGAATGCCGTGACCCTCCTGATCCTGGGCCTCCTGATCTTCCTCGGGCTGCATTCGCTGCGCATCTTCGCCAGCGCCTGGCGCGACCGCCAGGTGGCGCGGCTGGGCCTGAAGCGCTGGAAGCTGATCTACGCGGTGATCGCGTTGGCAGGCCTGGTGCTGATTTGCTGGGGTTTTTCGCTGGCGCGCCTGCAGTCGGTGCTGCTGTACTCGCCGCCGCCGCTGCTGCGCCACCTCAACGCACTGTTCACCCTGGTCGCCTTCGTGCTGTTCTTCGCCGCCAAGGTGCCGCGCAACCATCTCAAGGCCAGGCTCGGCCACCCGCAAGTGCTGGCGGTGAAGGTGTGGGCGTTCGGTCACTTGCTGGCCA
>JAJXTX010000110.1:5118-8242 GCA_021783385.1 Pseudomonadota bacterium | reverse complement strand
GCGCGGTGGCCAGGTTGGCCTGGTATTCGGCGTAGGCCTGCTGCTGGCCGCTGGTCGGCGCGCGGTCGGCGCCTTCCACGTCGGTGGCGATGGCGGTGAGCGCATCGTTCATCGCGCGCAGGTTGAGCGACTGTTCGCCGCTGCCGCTGACCAGCGGCTGGCTGCGCGCGCGCAGCGCCACGATGGCGGCGCGCAGCGGCTGATCGGTGGCATCCCTGGCGAGCTGCCGGTCAAGCGCCTCCAGTTGCGCACGCACGCCCAGCACTTCGCCCGAGGTCTGCCATACCTGCTGCAGGGTCACGCCGATGCGCTGCGAGAACGCCAGCCCGGCGGCGAGTTCGGCCGCGCTGACCTGCTCGCGCGGATCCGGCGTGACCGTCAGCGGCGCCCGGTACGACTTGCCGTCGACGCGCAGCACCACCTGATAGGTGCCGGGCAGCACCAGCGGCCCCTCGGGCGTCAGCGGCGTGTCCGAGTCCCAGGTGGCGGCGATGCTGTAGCCGTACAGCAGCGCCTGCGGCCGCGGATAGCGCAGATCCCACACGAAGCGGTGCATGCCGGCGGCGCCGGACAGCTGTGCCGGCGCCTTCAGCCAGCCCTTGGCGAAGTAGCGCTCGGCGTCGCGTTTGATCGGCTGCTGGTCGCTGGCGTAGCGGCGCACCAGCTGGCCGTCGTGATCAAGAATCTCCAGCGTCACCGGGCCGTGGGCCGCCGCGGCGAGCCGGTAGTCGATGATCGCGCCGGCCGGCGGGTTCTGCCCCAGCGGGGTTTCCGGCGGCAGCGGGGTGTCCTTGTTCTCGTTGGCGCGCACGCGCACGGCCGGCGCCGGCGTGAACAGGTGCACCGGCGCGCGCTCAATCGCGGCAGTGGCCTGGCGCAGCGGCGTGAGGTCGTCCAGCACCCAGATCGCGCGGCCCTGGGTGGCGGCGACCAGGTCGTTGCCGTGCACCAGCAGATCGCGCACCCACGCGGTGGGCAGGTTGCGCTGCAGCGACTGCCAGTGCGCGCCGTCGTCCATCGACACGAACACGCCCAGGTTGGTGCCGGCGTAGAGCAGTCCGGCCTTCTGCGGATCGGCGCGCACCACGCTGACGAAGCTGTCCGCCGGCAGCCCGGCCGAGATATCGGTCCAGCTGGCGCCATAGTCGTGCGTGCGCCACACATGCGGGCGCCGGTCGTCCTGGCGACGGTTGTCGACCGCCGCATAGGCGGTGCCCGGCTGCAGCGCGGAGACGTCCAGCGTGCTGATCTTGGCCCACGCGGGAATGCCCTTGGGGGTGACGTTGTGCCAGTTTTTGCCGCCATCGCGGGTGAGCTGGATCAGGCCGTCGTCGGTGCCGATCCAGATCTCGTCGTTGCTGCGCGGCGACGGCGCGATGGAGTAGATCACGCCATAGCCGCAGGCCAGCGCTTCGGCCGCGGTCGGGTTGCCGTCGCAGTGCTGCGGGTGCCCGGTCTTGCCGTTCAGCGGCGGGCTGATCACGTCCCAGTGGCGGCCCTGGTCGGTGCTCTTGAACAGCACCTGCGCGCCCAGGTACAGCGCGTACGGCGCCTGCGCCGAGAACGCGATCGGGGTGATCCAGGTGTAGTGGTACCTGAAGTCGGTCGGCCGCTCGCCGTAGCTGTTGACCGGCCATGGCGTGACGTTCTGCACCACGCCGGTGAGCCGGTTCCAGCGCGACACGCGGCCGCCCAGGCCGGAGCCGAACACGATGTTGGCATCGCCCGGATACGGCAGGTCGTAGTCGCGCTCGTCGCCGCCGACCGGGCGCCAGTCGCGGTAGGAGATCGAGCCGTAGTCGCTGCGGCTGGCGATGCCGACGGTGCCCGAGTCCTGCTGCCCGGAGTAGACCCAGTACGGAAACTGGTGGTCCGCGCCGAGGTGGTAGAACTGCCCGGTCGGCTGGTTGTACCAGCTGCTCCAGCTGGCGCCGCCGTTGACCGTCACCACCGCGCCCTGATCGCTGGCGGTGATCATCCGCTGCGGGTTGCTCGGGTCGATCCACAGGTAGTGGTAGTCGTCGCCGCCGGGCGCGCCCTTGAAGATGTGCCAGCTCTTGCCGCCGTCGTCGGAGCGGCGGATCGACTGACCGGCGGAGTAGATGCGGTCGCGGTCGGCAGGGTCGACGGTGATGCGGCTGAAGTAGTCGTTCGCCAGCCAGCCGGCGTGGCTGACCTGCTGCCAGCTCGCGCCGCCATCGTCGGAGCGGTACAGCCCGCTCTGCGCCGGTGCGCTGGCGTCGCCCAGCACCGCATACACGCGCCCGCCGCTGGCGGTGGCCACGCCGATGCGCGCCAGGTTGCCGCTGGGCCAGCCGTGGCCCACCAGGCGCTTCCACGTGAGGCCGCCGTCGGCCGAGCGATAGAGCCCGCTGCCCGGCCCCGCGTTCGGCTGGAAATACGACAGCCACGGATAGTTGCGCACCTGCCACGCGGCGGCGTACACGACCTGCGGGTTGCCCGGATCGGCCGCCATGTCCACCACGCCGGTGTCGTCGTTGATGTAGAGCGTCTGCTGCCAGTGCCGGCCGCCGTCGGTCGAGCGGAACACGCCGCGCTCGTGGTTCGGCCCGAAGTAGTGGCCGAGCGCGCCGACCAGCAGCGTGTCAGGATGCTGCGGGTCAATCAGGATCTTGCCGATGTGGCGGCTGTCGGCGAGACCCGCGTGCTGCCAGCTGCGGCCGCCATCGGTCGAGCGATACACGCCGTTGCCGCCGCCGATGTCGTAGCGCGCGGCGACCTGACCGGTACCCACGTAGATCACCTGCGGGTTCGACGGCGCAATCGCCAGCGCGCCCACCGCGGCCGCCGGCTCCTTGTCGAACAGCGACTGCCAGGTGCGCCCGGCATCGACACTCTTCCACACGCCACCGCCGGCGGCGCCGAAGTAGAACGTGTCCGGCTGCGTCGGCACGCCCGCCGCCATCGTCGCCCAGCCGCCGCGGAACGGCCCGAGCAGCCGCCACTCGAGCGCGCCGGTGACGCCGTGGGCCGGCGCGGGCGCGATGGCAGCGGCCGCGGACGAGGCAAGCCACAGGCCGGCAAGTGCCAGTGCGGAACGGAAGACAGGGCGGATCGGCATGAGGTGTCCCCAGAGGTGAGAGCGTTGCGGCAGCGCCAGCGC
>JAJXTX010000110.1:0-5018 GCA_021783385.1 Pseudomonadota bacterium | reverse complement strand
CAGCGGGTGAACGGCCGCCGCACAGTGCCCGGATTGTCATGGCGCGGTGGCTCCCCGCTGCGCACCCCGCTACTGCCCGGAGGAAACACCCGCTCATGTCCAGCCATCGCCGCCGCCTGCTCGCCCTCGCCATCGTTTCCGTGCTGGCCGCGCTGCCCGCGTTCGCCGCCAGCGCGCC
This sequence comes from Pseudomonadota bacterium, assembly GCA_021783385.1. Classification (GTDB taxonomy): domain Bacteria; phylum Pseudomonadota; class Gammaproteobacteria; order Xanthomonadales; family Rhodanobacteraceae; genus Rhodanobacter. The sequence continues at coordinate 4,840 of JAJXTX010000110.1, read as the reverse complement.
CGCCAGCAGCACGGCCAAGCCGGTCGGCAAGGGCCCGTTCGACCAGCTGCATTTCCGCGACCTGGGCCCGGCGATCGCCGGCGGACGCGTCACCGCGGTGGCCGGCATTCCCGGGCATCCGCTGACCTACTACGTGGGCGCCGCGGCCGGCGGCGTGTGGAAAACCAGCGACGGCGGCGAGCACTGGAAGCCGATCTTCAACCACGAGGCGTCGGCCTCGATCGGCGCGCTGGCGCTGGCGCCGTCCAACCCCAACCTGGTCTGGGTCGGCACCGGCGAGAGCAATATCCGCAACGACATCATGGACGGCGCCGGCGTGTACCTGTCCACCGACGCCGGCAAGAACTTCAAGCGCATGGGCCTGAAGGACGCTGGCCAGATCGGCCAGATCGTGGTCGACCCGCAGAACCCCGATCACGTGCTGGTGGCGGCGCTCGGCCATGCCTGGGGTCCGAATGCCGAACGCGGCGTGTTCGAGACCACCGACGGCGGCAAGAGCTGGCACAAGACGCTGTTCGTCGACAACCAGACCGGCGCGATCGACCTGGCGATGGCGCCGGGCAACCCCGAGGTGCTGTTCGCCGCCACCTGGCAGGTGGTGCGTCATCCGTGGAACCTGGTCGACGGCGGCCAGGGCAGCGGCCTGTGGCGCTCCACCGACGGCGGCGCTACCTGGACCCGGCTCGCCGAGGGTCTGCCGAAGGGCCCGCTGGGGCGCATCGCGGTGGCCACCGCGCCGAGCGATCCGGAGCGCGTCTACGCGCTGATCGAGACCAAGCCGGGCAAGGGCCTGCTGTTCGTCTCGCACGATCTCGGCGACAAGTGGAGCGAGGTCAGCGACAACCACGCGCTGGACGTGCGCCCGTTCTACTTCTCGCGCTTCGCGGTGTCGCCGGACAATGCCGACCGGCTGTATTTCATGTCGTTCCACCTGATGGAATCGGACGACGGCGGCAAGACCGCCCACGAGATCGACAAGAGCGTGCATGTCGACCACCACGCGCTGTGGATCGACCCTACCCAGCCGCAGCGCATCCTCCAGGGCAACGACGGTGGCGCCTACCTGAGCCAGGACGGCGGCAAGAGCTGGCGCTTCCTCGATGGCCTGCCGATCGAGCAGGACTACATGGTGGCGGCCGACGACAAGACGCCATACACCGTGTGCGCCGGACTGCAGGACAACAGCGGCTGGTGCGGCCCGGTCAGCTCGCTGGCCGACCATGTCGTCAGCGCCAGCGACTGGTTCAACGTGGTCGGCGGCGACGGCCAGTACGTGGTGCCGGCGGGCGACAACCTGATCTACAACGACGCGCAGGACGGCGCGATGGCGGTGTTCCATCGCGACAGCAAGCGCAGCGACTTCGCCATGCCGTACCTGCACGGCCCGGCGTTCTACAACGATCTGCCGCTGACCGACGTGCAATACCGCTTCAACTGGACCAGCCCGATCGCAGTCGATCCGGCGAATCCGAAAACCGTCTACCTGGGCGGCAACGTGGTGTTCAAGTCCACCGATGCCGGCCTCAGCTGGACGCCGATCAGTGGCGACCTGACGCGCAACGACAAGGCCAAACAGGCACTCTCCGGCGGCCCGGTGAACCTCGACCTGTCCGGCGCGGAAACCTACGACACCGTGCTGTCGCTGAGCATCGCCCCGACCGATCCGCAGGTGCTGTGGGCCGGCACCGACGACGGCCTGGTGCAGCTCACCCGCGATGGCGGCGCGCACTGGAGCAACGTGACGCCGGGCGGCGCGCCGAAGTGGGCGCGCGTGTACCAGGTGGGCGTGTCGGCGAGTCAGCCGGGACATGCCTATGTGGCGTTCGACGCGCACGAGCTGGACGATCGCCACGCCTACGTCTACCGCACCGACAACTACGGCAAGAGCTGGACGCGCATCGACAAGGGGCTGCCGGACGCACCCGTGTTCGTGGTGCGCGAGGACCCGCAGCATGCCGGCGTGCTGGTGGCCGGCACCGACATCGGCGCCTTCGTCTCGCGCGACAACGGCGGTCACTGGTCACGGCTGGAGGCGCACCTGCCAACGGTACCGGTGTTCGACGTGAAGTTCGTGCAGGGCGACCTGCTGCTGGCCACCCACGGCCGCGGCATCTTCGTGTTCGACCACTTCGCGCCGCTGGCCGAATACAGCGACAGCGTGGCGAAGCAGCCGCTGCACCTGTTCACGCCGCGCGCCGGCGTGGAGTTCGTGCGCTGGTCGCGCGGCGAAGGCGCCGAGCCGTTGTACACCGTGCCGAATGCGCCCGACGGCGTGCTGATCGACTACAGCGTGCCGAAGGCGATCAAGGCCGACAAGAAAGCCAAGCACGGCGCGGTCACCATCACCGTGCGCGATGCCGCCGGCAAGCTGGTGGCCACGCGTTATACCAATGCCAAGGCCGGCGTGAATCGTTACGTCTGGAACATGAACTACGACGGTGCCACCAGGCTCGATTTTGAAAAGCCCGAGCATCCGGAGAAGGACGGCAACAACGCGAAGGGGCCGGCCGTGCTGCCGGGTACCTACCAGGTCACGGTGAGCGCGGACGGCCACAGCGCCAGCGAGAGCGTGCTGGTGAAGGCCGATCCGAACCAGCCGCCGGCGACTGCCGCCGCGCAAGCGGTGCTGCAGCACGCGCTGGCCGCGCGCAGCCGGCTCAGCGCCATCGACGACATGCTGAACCGGGTCACCGCGATGCGCGCCACGCTCAAGCAGTTCGAGGACAAGGCCGGCGACAACGCCGGCTACGCCGCGGCGCTGGCGCAGGCGAAAAAGCTCGACGGCGAACTGGGCAAGTTCCGCGACAGCATCTACGCGCCGAACGTGCAGCACGACGTGGTCGAGGATGACCTGAAGGAACTGTCCGATCTGCACGGCGGCATGCAGGCGCTGGGCTACGGCTTCGGCAGCCTGCAGGGGCAGCCGCCGACACCGGCGCTGCTTGAGCTGGAGCAGCAGCTGGATGCGCAGTTCAACGGCAAGCTCGCCGAGTTCAACGCTCTGCTCGCCGGCGACGTCGCCGCCTACAACCGCGCGGCCTATGCCGCCGGCGCGCCGACCGTGATGAGCGGTGCGCCGGAGCAGGTCGCCGCCGCTGCACCGTAACGCGGCGGAGTCAAACAGGCGTGCGCGCCGCGGCGGCACCGTCGATGCTGACGGCCCTGCCGCGGCGCGGCCGCGTTGCCGGGAGTAACCTTGACCACCCCCGTCCGGAGATCGCCCGCATGCTTCCGCACACCCGCAAGTCGCTGACCCTGCTGCTCGCTTCCCTGCTGCTCGGCGCGGTCGCCGGCAGCGCCGCCGCGGCGCCCGCCGGTCCCGCCGCCGCCAGCACCACCGCCGCCAGCACCGCCACACTGCTGCAGCAGGCAGCCGACGGCAGCTGGCGTCCGGCCGCGCAGAAGGCACGCGATCCGTATCGTCACCCGGTGCAGACGCTGCAGTTCTTCGGCATCCGGCCGGACATGACGGTGATCGAGCTGGCCCCCGGCGGCGGCTGGTTCACCGAAATCCTGGCGCCGTTCCTCGCCCCGCACGGCCACCTGATCGAGGCCGCGCCGCCCTCGTTCGCCAACACCATCAAGGCCAACCCGGCGGTGTTCGGCCACATCGAGAAGGTGGTGCCGTTCGCGCCGCCCGCGCAGGTGAAGCTGGGCCCGGACAACTCCGCCGACATGGTGCTCACCTTCCGCAACACGCACGACTGGATGAACCACAGCCCGGCCACCCTCGCCGCGGTGTTCAAGGCCGCCTTCGATGTGCTCAAGCCCGGCGGCGTGCTCGGCGTCACCGAGCATCGCGCCAAACCGTTCGCCGACGCGGTGCAGAGCGCCAGACTGCTGCACCGGCTGCCCGAGGACTACCTGATCACGCTGGGGCTCGACACCGGCTTCCGCCTCGGCGGCGTGTCCGAGATCAACGCCAACCCGAAAGACCCCGAAGACATCAACGTGCACCGCCTGCCGCCGGATCTGGCCGGCCCCGCCAGCGAGCACGCAAAGATGAAAGCGATCGGCGAATCGGACCGGATGACGCTGCGCTTCGTGAAGCCGTAGGCAACGACGATCGCGCCGGTTCAGGCGACGTCTGTCACCGAGCCGGTGACATCTTTGCGAGTGATCGCCAGGTAGGTGACGAGCGCCAGGATCGTGACCAGGAACAGCGCGCTGGTCACCACTGTGCCCAGACCCAGCGCGCCCTGATCGCGCGACTGCGACAGATAGTCGCCGATCGAGGCGCCCAGCGGACGGGTCAGGATATAGGCCGCCCAGAACGCGAATATCGCATTCAGGCCGAAGCGCAGATGCGCCACCCCGATCAGCGCGATCAGCCCCGCGAACATCAACGCGGAGAGCAGGTAACCCAGCTTCAGCTGCTCGGCCACCAGATCGCCGGCGGCGGTGCCCAGCGCAAACGTGAACAGGATTGCCAGCCAGTAGAAGGCTTCCCGTCGCGTCGTATGGATCGTGTGCACCGACAGCGTCTTTTCGGTGAGCTGCCAGGCGCTGAAGGTGATTGCCAGCATCACGCTGAACACCACGGTGGTGGTGACCAGCGAGACGCCGAAGTTGTCCGTCAGGTTGTCGGTGATCAGGGTGCCGACGATGCTGAGCAGCACTACCGCCAGCCAGTAGATGCCGGCCTTGTAGCGGCTGGCGCGGAACTGCACGATCAGCGTGACGATCAGCAGGCTGCCCATCAGCCAGGTGGTATTCGTCAGCCCCAGATGCAGGTTCACGTTGAGGAAGTCGGCGAAAGTCTCGCCCACCGTGGTGCAGAGAATCTTGATCACCCAGAAGTACAGGGTGATTTCGGGCACCTTGTTCAACCACGCCCGAC
>JAJXTX010000109.1:1454-8261 GCA_021783385.1 Pseudomonadota bacterium | reverse complement strand
CCGCTGATCAGTCGTCCCGCTCCGGCCGTTCGCGCACCGGGTGCTTGCTCAGCTTGCGCTGCAGGGTGCGGCGGTGCATGCCGAGGCGGCGGGCGGTTTCGGAGATGTTGCCGTCGCATTCGGTGAGCACGCGCTGGATGTGTTCCCACTCCAGCCGGCGCAGCGCCAGCGGCGCCTCGGGCGCGTCGGGCGGCTCGTACTCGTCGGGGTCGGAACTGTCGCCATCGAGCAGGGCGCGCACGACCGCATCGGCATCGACCGGCTTGGCCAGGTAGTCGTGGGCGCCTCGCTTGATCGCTTCCACTGCGGTGGCGATCGAGGCGTAGCCGGTCAACAGCAGCACGCGAATGTCCGGCACCAGTGCGTGCAGCTCGGGAATCAGGCGCAGGCCGTTCTCCTCGCCCAGTTTCAGGTCGAGCACGCAGTAGCGCGGCTGGTGGCGGCGGGTGAGCGCGCGCGCCTCGTCGAAATTGCTGGCACTGATCACCTCGAAGCCGCGCGAGCCGAGCGCGCGCGCCAGCACGCGGACAAAGGTGGCGTCGTCATCGACCAGCAGCAGCGGACGGGCCGTGGCGGGCTGGAGCAACTCGGTCATCAGGAGGTTTCCTTGGGTGAATCAGCAGTCATTCTTGCCGGATACGGCGGTACTTGCACGCGCGCTGCGCCGGCTTGCCTGTCTGCCGCGCATGGCGTGGCGGGTGTCGCGCGGCTGCGCAGTGTGCCAGCTTGAGCGATCTGCTTCACGCGTCCTGGGCGATCCGCCGTGCCTGCGGCTTCAGCGGGCGGCGATCACGGCCAGCGGCAGACGCAGGGACATCTCGGCGCCGTGGCCGGTGTTGCGCGCAATCAGTTCGCCGTTGAGGCGCTCGGCGGTGGCCTCGGCCAGCGCCAGGCCGATGCCCAGGCCGCTCTGCTTCTGCGACTGCCCGAGCGGAGCCCGATCGCCGCTGGCCGCATAGCCGGGGCCGTCATCACGCACGCTCAGCTGCAGCCAGCCGCCAGTGCGCGACACGCTCAGCGCCACCGCGCGCGAGTCGCAGCTGGCCGAGGCGTCGACCGCGTTGTTGAGCAGGTTGAGCAGCGCGTGCCGCAACCCCGGCGGTGTGCGCAGCACGGTGCTCGCGGTGACCTCGTCCAGCTCCAGCGTCAGCTCGGCCTCGGGGCGCAGCAGCTGGAAGCGCTCCAGGCAGCCGTGGATGAATTGCACCACGCTCAGTGGTTCGGATTCCTGCGACAGCTGCGCTTTGCCGAACGCCACCATCTCGCGCAGGATCGTGCGGCAGCGGTCGACCTGGCCTTCCAGCAGTGCGAGGTCCTCGGCCAGCGGCGCGTCGCCGGCATGCTCGCGACGCAGCTCGGGCAGCAGCGTGCGCATCGTTGACAGCGGCGTGTTGAGCTCGTGCGCGGCGCCGGCCGCCTGGGTGGCGATCGCGAGGATGCCTTCGTCGCGCAGGGCGCGTTCGCGCACGCGCTGCACCTCCATCTGCTGCAGCCGCAACGCGTGCGCCAGCCGGTTGATGAAGAAACCCAGCAGCACGGCGGTGATCACGAAGTTCACGCCCATGCCGGCCACGTGCAGCTCGCTGTAGGTCGGCAGCGGCAGCGGCACGTGCCAATTCAGCAGGATCGCATAGGCGATGCCGGTCAGCGTCGCTACCGCCAGCAGCGCGCGCACCGACAGCGCTGCCGCGCTGAGCGCAATCGGCACCAGCAGCAGGGTGACGAACGGGTTGTTGGCGCCGCCGGTGAAGTACAGCAGGTAGCCCAGCACCAGCGTGTCGACCGCGATATGGCCGACTGTTTCCGCCTCGCGCACCGGCCAAGGCTTGCCGAGCCGCCAGGAGGCGAACACGGCGAACACCCCGAGCACGCCAATGCCCAGCAGCAGCGGCAGCAGCGGAATCTGCAGCTGCATCCACCACGCGCACACCAGCACGGCCACGCTCTGCCCGGCGATCGCGCACAGCCGCAGCCACGCCAGCGTGCGGGTCAGGGCCGTCGGGCCGATGCGGGTGCGAAAGGGCGCGTTATGGGGCGGCATGAGGCTGCTGACTGCGAGTCCGAAAACCTGTTCCCGTGCCGGCACGGGAGCAGGCGTGATGACTGTATGAATTACTGCTCCGAGCGCACCGAGGGCAACGGCGTCTGGCTCGCGACGCTGTGAGCATGGTGCTGGGCGGACAGCTTTTTCATCAGCGGCAAGACGGCCAGCGCGATCACGGTGCAGGCGATGCCGGCCCAGCCCAGCTTGGCGAACAGGGCGGTGTAGATCGGCATGGTCTGAAGCGGGTCGGTGATGTTTTGCGGAATGCTGGCGAAATTGGCGACGATGCCGCCAAGGTACTGGGACACGCCCGAGGCGACGAAATAGGCGCCCATCATGAAGCCACCCATCCGTTCCGGTACATAGCGCGCAATCATCGCCAGGCCCAGGCCGCTGACCAGCAATTCGCCCAGCGACGACGCGCCATAACCCCACACCATCACCCACGAGCTGGTCTTGCCGTCGACCGCGAAATGGTTGGCCCAGCTGTAGATGAAGAAACCGAGCGCCACGGCGGCGAAGCCCAGCGCGAACTTGGTCGCGATCGACATGTCGTTGCCGCTGCGTCCCGCGGCGTTGTAGAGCAGCGCCAGGATCGGGCTGAGAATGAAGATCCAGATCGGGTTGAACGACTGGAACTGTGCCGGTGACCAGTTCCACAGATGCAAGCCGAAGACGTCGAAGCTCGGATTCACGTTGCGCAGGGCGAACAGGTTCAGCGACGTCGACATCTGCTGGTAAAAGATGAAGAAAAACACCGTCTGCACGGTGAGTACCAGTGCGGCGATCAGGCCGGCGCGCTCGGAGCGTTCGCTGCTGCTGATCAGGTAAGCGAAAATGCCGAGAACCACCGCACCGGCAAGGTAGACGAAGACTCGCGCGACGGCCTCGTGGTTGAGAACATACGCCGCGGCAAACACGGCCAGCACACCCATGCCCAACACCGCAGTGAGCTTGCCGGAATGCACGGGCTGCTGGTCGGGCGCCGAGCCGACATGCTTCAGGGTGTGGCGCATCACCAGGTAATTGGCCAGACCCAGCAACAGTCCGAAGGCGCACACGGCAAACGCGGCATGCCAGCCCAGTTCATGGCCGTAGCGCTGATTGACGTAGTCCTTGATCCACGGCGTCAGCAGCATCGAAATGGTCGAACCGATGTTCACGGCCATGTAGTAGATGGTGAAGGCGCTGTCGATCTTGGAGTCGTCGCCGTCATAGATCTTGCGTACCAGGTTGCCGGCGTTGGGTTTGAACAGGCCGTTGCCAACCACGATCACGCCCAGCGAGCAATACAGGAACCATATGCTTTGACCGGGCACCGCCATCAGCGCATAGCCGGCCGACAGGATGGTGGCGCCGAGCAGCATGGTGCGGCGGGTGCCGAGCACCTTGTCGCCGACCCAGCCACCGATCGCGGGTGCCACGTAGATGAGTGCTGCCGCCGCGCTCCAGACCAGGTTGGCCTTGTCGTCGGGAAAACCCAGCCGCTGCACCATGTAGTAAATGATGAGCGCCTGCATGCCGTAGTAGCCGAAGCGCTCCCACATCTCGATGAGGAAGACGGTGCTGAAGGAGCGGGTTTGCGAAACGGGCGGATTCTGGATTGCCATAGTGTTTCCGTGCGTGGTTCTGGCCGTGGCAGCGTGGCGACACCGCCGGTTGAATGCAGGCCCGCGTGGGCCACAACCGACGCAGCGTACCCGATTCGCCCGGCGCGGGTCGCTGCAGCGCGGCGTGACAAACGCGGGGTGCCGGGGTGTGGGGCAGCAGACGCGGCACGGGCCGCCGCGGCCCCGCCGGGCGGCCGTATGGCATGATTCAGCGCCTGCTTCCCACGGAACCCCGCCCGCCATGCCGATCCGCCACCCTGTGCCGCCGCCCGGCCGCATCGCCCGCCGTGATCGCTGTGCCGGCGCGCGCCGGCTGGCCCGGGGAGCCTGACGCGCGATGGCCGCCGCGGGTTTTCGTGGTCCCAGGCAGTTGTGGAAAGCCTTGCAGTGGTCGATGAAGGGCCTGCGCGCCGGCTGGCAGCACGAGGCGTCGTTCCGGCTCGAAGCCTGTCTGGCGGTCGTGCTGGTGCCGTTGGGGCTGTGGCTGGGCCAGGGTGCGCTGGAGAAGCTGGCGCTGGTGTCGGCACCGATGCTGGTGCTGTCGGCCGAGCTGCTCAATTCGGCGATCGAGGCGGTGGTCGACAAGGTCAGTCCCGAGTTTCACGAACTGGCCGGCCGCGCCAAGGACATGGGCTCGGCGGCGGTGTTCGTGCTGCTGCTGCTGGTGATGCTGAGCTGGGGTCTGATCCTGCTGCCGCGCTGGCTGTGAGGGCGCCGCTGCCGGTGCGCTCATTGCGTCGACGCGGCCCGGATGCTGCAATGCGGTTCTACCGTCATGGAGTCCTGCGATGAAAACCCTGCGCCTGCTCGTGCTGCTTTTGCTCGCCGTGATGCTCTGCGGCTGCGGATACAACGCCATCCAGCGCCAGGATGAGGCGGTCAAGGCGGCCTGGTCGGAGGTGCTGAACCAGTACCAGCGTCGCGCCGACCTGGTGCCGAACCTGGTCAACACGGTGAAGGGTTACGCCCAGCACGAGGAAAAAGTCTTCGTCGAGGTGACCAACGCGCGCGCCAGGGTCGGCAGCCTGCAGGTCAACGCCGACACGCTCAACGATCCGCAGAAGCTGCAGCAGTTCCAGGCGGCGCAGGGCGCGCTGGGCAACGCGCTGTCGCGGCTGATGGTGGTCAGTGAAAACTATCCGCAGCTGAAGGCCGATGGCCTGTTCCAGAATCTGCAGGCACAGCTGGAAGGCACCGAGAACCGCGTCACCGTGGCGCGCAACCGCTACGTGCAGGCGGTGCAGGATTACAACTCGATGATCCGCACCTTCCCGAACAACCTGACCGCCAAGATGTTCGGCTACAAGGTGATGCCGAACTTCAGCGTGGACAACGAGAAGGCGATCTCCACCGCGCCGACGGTGAACTTCGGCAGCGCGGCGCCGGCCTCCGCCGCCTCGACCCACTGATGATGCCCCGACGCCTGTTGCGCCTGCTGCTGGCGTTCGCGCTGCTGGCGCCGGCGCTGCTGCACGCGCAGGCGGCGGTACCCAAACTCGCCCGTCACGTCACCGACCTCACCGGCACACTCACCGCGGCGCAGGTCGACCAGCTGGACGCCCGGCTGGTGGCGCTGCAGAAGGCCAAGGGCGCCCAGCTGGTGGTGCTGATGGTGGCGAGCACCGCGCCGCAGGACATCGACAGCTATTCGCTGGCGGTATCCATGACCAACAAGGTCGGCCGCAAGGGCATTGACGACGGCGTGCTGCTGTTGATCGCGAAGAATGACCATCACGTGCGCATCGAGGTGGGCTACGGACTGGAGGGCGCGATTCCGGATGCTGCCGCGGCGCGCATCATCCGCGAATACCTTGCGCCGAAATTCCGCGCCAACGATTATTTCGGCGGCATCAGCGATGCCGTCGATGCGCTGACCCAGCTGATCAACGGCGAGCCGCTGCCGCCGCCGGTGCAGGGCAACGCCGGTCGCGAGCGTTCCGGGCTCGGTCTGCAGGACGGCCTGATGATCGGCGTGTTCGTGGCGCTGTTCCTGCGCAGCCTGCTCGGCCGTGCCGCCACTTGGGTGCGTGCGCCACTCGGCGCCGTGTTCACCGGCGGTCTGCTGTGGCTGCTGGTGTCTGCCGGTGTCGGCATCCTGGGCGGGCTGATCGGCGGCGTGCTGATGCTGCTGCCGGGCGGCGCCGGCCGCTCGATCGGCGGCGGCGGCTGGGGCGGCTGGGGTGGCGGCGGCTTTGGCGGTGGCGGCGGTTTCGGTGGTGGTGGATTTGGCGGTGGTGGTGGCGGCGGTGGCTTCAGCGGCGGTGGCGGCAGCTTCGGCGGCGGCGGTTCGTCGGGGAGCTGGTGATGACGCGCCTGCGGCGACTGCTGCTGAACCTGTTCGATGGCTGGTGGCAGCTGCGTCGGCGCTTTCCGGCGGCGCTGCTGGATGAACTGGCCGGCGCGATCGCCGCCGGCGAGCGCGAGCATCTGGGCGAGGTGCGTTTCGCGGTCGAGTCGCGGCTGCCACCGCTGGCGGTGCTGGAAGGCCTCGATGCGCCACGCCGCGCGCAGCAGGTGTTCGCCCAGCTGCGCGTGTGGGATACCGAGCACAACAGCGGCGTGCTGCTCTATGTGCTGATGGCCGAACATCGCATCGAGATCGTCGCCGACCGCGGCATCGCGGCGCGAGTGAGCGCCGCCGAGTGGCAGGCGGTCTGCGCACGCATGCGCGAGCACTATGCCCGCGGGCAATGGCGCGAGGGCAGCCTGCAGGGCATCGCCGATGCGCACGCGCTGCTCGTCCGACATTTCCCCGGCCGCGGCGAGCCTACTCCGGACGAGCTGTCGGACCGGCCGGTGCTGCTTTGAGCGATGGCTGGGCGGCTCACGATCCGCACCGGCCCGGCTACACTTGGCGTTTGTGACTGCCCCTGACCAGCCCATGACCCAGCCCTACCTCGTCGACTTCAACCCGGTGGCCGTCCACCTCGGCCCGATCCAGGTGCACTGGTACGGCTTGATGTACCTGCTTGGCTTCCTCAGCGTGGCGCTGCTGGGCGAGTACCGGCGGCGGCGCGGGCGCCTGCCGGTGAGCCGCGAGGCGCTGGGCGACCTGTTCTTCTACGGCATGCTCGGCGTGATCGTGGGCGGACGCGTGTGGTACATGCTGTTCTATTACACCGGCGGCATCGGCTGGATCTGGCATCAGCCGCT
>JAJXTX010000109.1:0-1354 GCA_021783385.1 Pseudomonadota bacterium | reverse complement strand
AAGGCCTGAACATGCGCGCCTATCTCGACCTGCTGCGTCATGTGCTCGAGCATGGCACCGAGAAGGCCGACCGCACCGGTACCGGCACGCGCAGCGTGTTCGGCTGGCAGATGCGCTTCGACCTGGCGCAGGGTTTTCCGCTGGTCACCACCAAGAAGCTGCATCTTAAGTCGATCGTGCACGAGCTGATCTGGTTCCTGCGCGGCGAGACCAACATCGCCTATCTGCGGGAACACGGCGTGCGCATCTGGGACGAATGGGCCGATGCGAACGGCGACCTCGGCCCGGTCTACGGCCAGCAATGGCGGGCATGGCCCACTGCCGACGGCGGCGTGGTGGACCAGATCGCCGGGGTGATCGAGGAGATCCGGCGCAATCCCGATTCGCGCCGGCTGATCGTCAGCGCGTGGAATGTGGGCGAGCTGCCGAAGATGGCCCTGCAGCCTTGCCACAGCCTGTTCCAGTTCTACGTCGCAAAAGGCAGGCTCAGCTGCCAGCTTTACCAGCGCTCGGGTGACATCTTCCTCGGCGTGCCGTTCAACATCGCCAGCTATGCGCTGCTCACCCACATGGTGGCGCAGGTGTGCGGGCTGGGCGTGGGCGATTTCGTGCACACGCTGGGCGACGCGCACCTGTACAACAACCACGTCGAGCAGGCGCGGCTGCAGCTTGCCCGCGAACCGCGCCCGCTGCCGCAGCTGCGGCTCAACCCCGAAGTGCGTTCGATCTTCGATTTCCGCTACGAGGACATCGCCATCGAGGGCTACCAGCCGCATCCGGCGATCAGGGCCGAGGTGGCGGTGTAAGCAGTTTCGTCCGGCCGCAAGAACGTGCCGGAGGATGCCCTGCATGCCTGCGGCGTGCTCCTCGCGCAACCGGAGCGCCCTGCTAATATTCCAGACTACCGTCATCGCCATCCCTGCACAGGCGGGCTGCGCTGATCATGTTTTTCCAAGGACTCCCATGGCTATTTCGCTGATCGCTGCACTGGATGAAAACTTTGCCATCGGCCGCAAGGGTCAGCTGCCGTGGCACCTGCCGGACGACCTGCGCTGGTTCAAGCAGTTGACCACCGGCAAGAATGTGCTGATGGGTTACAACACCGCACTGTCGATCGGCCGCGCGCTGCCGAACCGGGTCAACATGGTGCTCACGCGCCGCCACGAGGCGCCGTTCGCTGGCCAGATCACGGTGCGTTCGGTGGAGGAGGCGCTGGCGCGCACCGACCAGACCGGCCTGATGGTGATCGGTGGCGGCCAGGTGTTTTCCGAGGTGCTGCCGCTGGCCCGGCGCATGTACCTCACCTGGGTGAGTGCCGCGATCGACGGCGCCGACACGTTTTTCCCCGGCACCC
>JAJXTX010000108.1 GCA_021783385.1 Pseudomonadota bacterium | reverse complement strand
TGCCGCATGCGCGCGGCACTGCGGCGAACAGCCGGTAGTGCCGCTCTGCATCCGCAGCGTTGCGAGGCGGGGCAGATCGTGCAGCGGCAGCGCCGGCGCGCCGCGAAACACTCCGCGCAACGACGACGGCGACGCGCTCATGCGCGCCTGCCAGCGCCGTGCCCAGCCGTCGCGGTTGCGTCGTGCGCGCTTCACGCGGGTCTGTGGGTGCTGCCGCCATGTCACGCCGTGCTGGCCGCGCTACGCCGATCTGACGCAGGCACGCTTGAACCAGACCAGGGCGCGGATGGCCATGAAGCGTCATTGTCAGGGCGCTGCCCGGGTCACTCGCGTTGCGGCGATTGACCGCAGGCGGCGGTCTAACTGGCAGCGGGTCCGCTGGCCTGCACGTACTGCATCTTGACGGTCATGCCGCCGTCCACCACAAACTGCTGGCCGGTGACGAACCCGGCAGCGGCCGACAGCAGATAGACCGCCAGCGCGCCGATATCCGGCGGCGCGCCCACGCGACCGGCCGGATGCTGCGCGTGGTCCTGCCGGCTGAGTGCAGGCACGCAGCGCGCGGCGGGCTTGCGCCAGTCGTCGGTGGCGATCCATCCGGGCAGGATCGCGTTGACCCGCACCGCCGGGCCGGCGCTGACGGCCAATGCATGGGTCAGCGCCAGCAGGCCGCCCTTGCTCGCCGCATAGGCTTCGGTATCGGCCTCGGACTGCAGCGCACGGGTGGAGGCGATGTTGACAATGGCGCCGCGAGCCTCGGCCAGCGCAGGCAGCGCGTGCTTGCTGCACAGGAACGCACCGGTGAGGTTGCTGGCGAGGTAGCGGTTCCAGCGTGCCAGCGTCAGATCGGCGAGGTGGCCGCTGTGCGCATCGGCGATACCGGCGTTGTTCACCAGTCCGTCGATGCGACCGAAGCGCCGCATAGCTGCCTCGATCCAGCGGCGCACGCTGGCCTCACGCGAGACGTCCAGACGGCCGAACGCGGCGCGCTTGCCTACCTGCCATTCGGTCAGGCAGGTGCGGCCGGCGGCCACGTCGAGATCGCCCAGCATCACCGCGCCGCCGGCGCCCAGCACCGCCTGCGCGATGCCGCGGCCGATGCCCTGGGCGCCGCCGGTGATCAGCACCACGCGATCGCGCAGCGGCCGGGCGTCGTGCTCGATGATGGCGGGGGTCAGTGGCATGGCGGGATTCCTGCAGGCGGCGGCTGACGGCATCTTCGCATTGATGCGTGCGTGCAGCCCGCAGCCCGGCGGCAATATGCCGGACGGTGCATTCGCTCACTCGGCCGGCGCGGCCATCACCAGCTGGTCGACCGGGTAGCCGCGCTGGCGCGCGCGATCCTTCAGGTTCTGCAGCAGCTGCGGGTTGATCTGCGGCTGCCGCGACAGGATCCACAGATACTTGCGGCTGGGGCTGCCCACCACCGCCCACTGGTAGTCGGCGTCCACCTCGATCACCCAATAGTCGGCCCACACCCATGGCAGCCAGCTCAGCCACGCCGGAGCGAAGCGCACCTCGAGCGCGCCGGCGGGCCCGCCCGGCACCGCTTTCGCCTCGCCGTCGGCGACCTGCATGCTGCCATCTTGCGTGCGGCAGGCATTGTGCACGCCGAGCGTGCCGTCGGGCCGGGTGGCGTAGGTGGCGGTAATGTCGTCCACGCAGTGGCGCTGAAAGAACATCGGCAGATGCGCGATCTCGTGCCACTGCCCCACATAGCGCGCCAGATCGAGCGTGCGCGTGGGTTCGTTGGGCAGGGTGGCAGCGGCAAGCGGGATCGACGCCGTCATCAGCGTGGCCAGCAGCAGCGAGCGAAACATGGGAATTCCTCCAGAGGCGACGCTGCAGCGTGATCACCCTGCGGTAGCGGCCGGGTGAATCACCCGGTCGAGTGGCGCATCCTCGTTTCGCGACGCCCACTGCCGCCTGAATGCTTCAGCCGGATCAACGCGATGCCAACGGCATGCTCACAGCGTGTCCACCCGACGCTGCCTATAACGAAGCCCGTCTGCAATCGCGCAGGCTTCGTCACCCGTGGAGATTTCGCATGGATCACAATCGAACCGAAGGCACCAAGCATCAGGTCAAGGGCGCAATCAAGGAAGCGACTGGCAAGCTCACCGGCAACAAGCCGAAGGAAGTGGCCGGCAATATCGAGAAGAACGTGGGCAAGATGCAGAGGGAAGTCGGCAAGGCCGTCGACGAGCAGCGCCACGCAGAAAAGCATCGGCACTGACCTTGCCTTGCGGCAGTCGTGACACGGGGCCGTCCGGCGCAAACCGGGCGGCCTGTTGCTGTGTGGCGGTCCGGCGCGCAACGCGGCGATGCACGCCTGAACGGCCGCGAGCAGGCGGCTGCACAGCGCGGGATTTTCAGGGGCAGTTCGCGGTCAATCGCTGCGTTGTCACGGTGGCGCATGCCATCACCCCACATGGAGCAAGCGTCATGTCTCTGTATCGTCCACTCACCCTCGCGGCTGCCATCGCCCTGCTCGGCGGCTGCGCGACCATCCCCAAGCCGCTGACGGGCAACTACGCCAGCCTCACCACCGCCGATGCCCAGCAAGGCGCCACTGCCAACACCCGCGTGCGCTGGGGCGGCGAGATCATCCGCACCGAACCCGGGCCGCAGCAGACCTGCTTCTTCCTGCTGTCGCGGCCGCTGAACAGTCAGGCTCGCCCGGAGTCGGGCAAGGATGGCGAAAGCCAGGGCCGTTTCGTGGCCTGCCGCGCCGGATTCTATGACCCGGTGGTCTTCACGCCGGGGCGCAAGCTGACGATCACCGGCACGCTGCAGGGCACGATGACGCAGCGGGTTGGCAAGTACGACTACGCGTACCCGCGGGTGGCCGCCGACGTGGTCTATCTGTGGCCGCGGCGGCCGATCTACAGAAACGTCTACAACCCCTACTGGGGCGGCGCCTGGGGCTGGGGTGCGGGTTACTATGACGCGCCGTATTTGTATGGCGGCTGGGACGGCGGCGACGACGACGAGTAGCGCCCCGCAACGTCGGGAAAGGCGTGTCCCGGGTATGCCGGCGTGATGCCGGCGGCACGTCATCAAGCCGGGTATCTCACGGCACCAGTTGATCCGTGCGGTCGGCCATCGCGCCGCACCGCGCGCGCCAGGCATCCGGCGTCTGCGGTTTCACGAACAAAGCGGTGAGCTCCGCAGGGGCGGCGTTGGCCTGATGCGCGATGCGGTTGATGCAGGCTTCAATCTGCGGCGTGGTCAGGCTGTCCTCGAACTCCGCGCTGAGCGCGGCCACCAGCTGGTCCGGGCCATCCGCTCGCGCGCCAGCAGCATGGCGGACACCGCCAGCATCAGCGCAATGCCGATCGACGCCGCGCCGTCGATCCACGTCAGCCGCAGCAGCTGTGCGGCCGGCAGTCCGGGCAGCACGGCGATGATACGGTTGCCGGCGGGCAGCGCCGCGCGTGGGCACAGCGCGGGCGATCCGGTGATCACGCAGGGCGCGGCTCGCCGCAGCCCAGGCCCAAGCCCAGGATGCATGGCGCGTCTGCCTGGGTCAGGGACGCTTCCAGCAGCGGCGCGCAGTCGTGCAATTTCGCCGGATGGCCGATGGTCCGCGACAGCTTCAGCGCAAAGCGCCGATGCGCCGGCACCGCGGTTGCCCAGCGCCGGTTGGTCGGCGGCAGGTGCGGGCGGCTTCCGGGTGGGCGGATGCGCGCAGTCTGCGGCGGGCGGCGTCAGATGGTCGTGGTGAACCCTGCTGACCGTGCCGTGCGATCCGTTGCAGCAACAATCGGCCTGGCTGCGGCGGGAGGGATCTTTCGCGTCGGCTGCTGACTGCAGGCGTGACGGTTGCGGCCATCACTGCCGTGCGCCGCGGCGGTAGCCCAGCAGCCGGCCGCGGAACGGTGCGGTGTCGAGTGCGTCGAAGCGGCAGCGCCGTTCGCTGACGGCGTAACCCTGCGCGGCCAGCGCGCGGGTCAGCGCGGCGCTGTGGCCGCGGCCGGGGTCGCTGATCAGCACCTCGGTGTCAGGCAGGGCGTGGCGCAGCACCAGCGCCGCCAGCTGGGTGGCGTGGCCGCTTTCGTACAGGATGTCGCTGCCGATGATCAGGTCGAAGCGCCCCAGCGTGGTATCGGCAATCTCCCAGCGCAGGTCGCGATAGACGATGACCGGCAGCCGGTTCCGCGCGGCGTTGTGCTGCAGGAAGGCTTCGGCCAGCGGATGGTGGTCGCTGGCGGTGATGTCGGCATGGCGGCGCTGCAGCACCAGGCTCGACAGGGCCAGCCCGCAGCCCAGCTCCAGGATGCGCTTGCCGGCAATCTCGTGCGTGCACATGGCCTCGGCCAGCACCCGGCCGGCCGGCCACAGCTGACCGAACAGGCTCCACAGAGACGACGAGATGCCGACGCGCTCGGCCAGCCGATGCGGATCGGCAAACTGCTGGCGATCGCTCAGCGCGCGGATGCGGTAGTCGTGGCCGCCGAGGCAGACCACATGCTCGCAGGTGCTGTAACCGGGCATGTGACCTCCCGTGAGGACGTCAACCCGCTGGCGGGAAGGCGCGTGAAGGGAGAGCGCAGCGGCGGAAATCGCCGCGACGCGTCGCACGATCGTGCCGTCAATGCGTCAGATTACCCACGCGGGCCTTCGGTTCGCGTGAAAGCCGAGCCAGCGCGGATGTCACGCTGGCGCAGGGTTCACGCGCGGCCGGCGAATTCCCCGGTCAGCGTGTTCACCCACACTTTCTCGTCGTTGCAGATGTACTCGGGCACCTGGATCTCGATGCCGGTATTGAGCTTGGCCGGCTTGTTGCGCTTGGTGGCGCTGGAACCCTTCATTTCCGGCGCGGTGTCGACCACCGTCAGCACCACGCTGGTCGGCACCTGCAGACCCACCGGCACCTCGTCGATCAGCTGCACGTAATAGCCCTCGAGGCCCTCGACGATGTAGCCGGCGCTGTCGCCGACCAGCTCGGGCGACAGCGGGTACTGGGTGTAATCCTCGGCGTCCATGAACACGAAGCTGCCGTCGTCCATGTACGAGAAATTCGCCGCGCGGCGCACCAGGTCCATCTCGCGCAGCTCATCTTCGGCGCGCAGGCTGAGGTCGTACTTGCGCGCGCCGGGAATCGAATACAGGGTGAAGCGGAAGGTGACGTTGCCGCCACGCGCACTGGGCGAGCTGCGCTCGATGTCGCGCACCTGGTAGACGGTGCCGTCGTGCTCGACCACATTGCCTTTCTTGACGTCGGAAGCTTTCATGGGTTTGACCGGGAAGGGGGAGTCGGGAATCGCTGGAATGGGTGCGCGCGGGGCCGGGTCTTATGTGGCGCCCGGCTTCCGCTGACCCGCTATTTCGGCTGCAGCCGCACCGCGCCGTCGAGGCGGATGGTCTCGCCGTTGATGTAGCGGTTGCCGAGGATGAAGGCCACCGTGTCGGCGTATTCGTTCGGCTGCCCCAGCCGCGAGGGGAACGGGATGGACGCGCTCAGCGACTGCTGCACCGCCTCGGGCATGCCGTCGACCATCGGCGTCCAGAAAATGCCTGGCGCGATAGTGTTGACGCGGATGCCGAAGCGCGCCAGTTCGCGCGCCATCGGCAGGGTCATGCCGACCACGCCACCCTTGGACGCCGAGTAGGCAGCCTGGCCGATCTGGCCCTCGTAGGCGGCCACGCTGGCCGTGTGGATGATCACGCCGCGCTCGCCGTCCTCGCCCGCCGCATTGTCCTGCATCAGCGCGGCGGCCGCTTTGGCGACGTTGAAGCTGCCAACCAGGTTCACCATCACCGTGCCGGAAAAATTCGCCAGCGGCATCGCGCCCTGCTTGCCCAGCACGCGGCCGGCGCCGAGGATGCCGGCGCAGTTGACCAGCACGTTGAGGCCGCCCATCGAGGCATGCGCCGCGGCCACATTAAGCGCCACGCCGTCCTCGGAGGTGACGTCGGTGCGGAAGAAGCGCGCCGCATCGCCCAGCGCCTTCGCGGTGGCGTGGCCCTTGTCCTCGTTCACGTCGAACAGCGCCACCTGGCCACCGTGTGCCACCAGATGCTGCGCCACCGCGTGGCCGAGGCCGGATGCGCCGCCGGTGATGATTGCCCTAGCCTGGTTGAGCTGCATGTGGCGTTTCCCGCTGACCGAAAGCCGCCATGGTAGCCCAGCACCGTGGCGGCATTGAAGCGGGTGGCCGGCAAATGTGAAGTCGTTTCACCGGAACATTCACGCGCATGCCGGTGGCGAACGGTGATGGTGCGGGGAGCACGGCGAGTCCGCAGCTCGCGATCGCCACCAGCGGTGTGCGCTGGTGGTCGCGACGATGCCGGTTCTTTCGCCATCACAGGAGACAAGCGTCATGAAGAAACAATGGGGCACGTGGATCATCTGCGGCGCATGGCTGATGTCCTCCACCGCAGTGGTGATGGCACAACCGCTGGGGCAGGACGAGCAGCATCACGGCCAGCAGCACGATCAGAACCGGCAGCAGGATCACCAGCACGGTGACCACAATCATCGCGGGCACGATCAGGGTCAGCGCGACCAGCATGGCAACGATCGTGGCCAGAACCGCAACTACCGCGCGGACGAGCACAACCGGCACGGCATGTACGAGCGCGGCCGCAGCCAGGGCTGGTACCACCGCGGCGGCTATGTACCGGCCGAGTACCGCCGTGGCTCCTATGTGGTGAGCGACTGGCGCAGCGATCACCTGCGCCAGCCGCCGCGCGGCTACCGCTGGGTGCGCAGCGACAACGGCGATTTCCTGCTGGTGGCTGTGACCACCGGGATCATCGCCAGCATCCTGCTGTCCGGCCACTGAGGCAGACGTTTGCGCCCACGGGTTTTCATGGGCCGGAACATCCAGCGGCCTCGTCCAGCAGCCGCTGCAGCGGGGCCGCACCGAACATTCCGGCAAACGGCTGCACCGGCTGCGGCGGACATGTCGCCGGTTGCAGCTGCTTTTGCCACACCCCCACATCCCACCATTGACCCTGCTTGAAGCCGGCCTGCCGCCAGACGCCGGCCGCACTGAAGCCCATGCGTTCGTGCAGCGCCACGCTGACCGTGCCGGGCAGAGTGATCACGCCAATCGCCTGGTGGATGCCCTGCAGGCGCATCGCCGCCAGCAGCGTGCCGTAGAGCCGGCGCGCGATGCCGCGGCGCTGCGCATCGGCGCGCACGTAGATCGAGGTTTCGGCGATCCAGTCGTAGGCGGCGCGTTCACGGAAACGCCCCGCATAGGCATAGGCCAGCACGTCGCCGGCTTCGTCCCAGACCAGGTATGGATAGTGCTGCAGGCGAGCGCGCAGGCGCTCACGCATGGCATCCACACCGGGCAGCACGGTCTCGAAGGTGGCGCTGCCGGTGATCACCGACGGCGCGTAGATCGCGTGAATGGCGGCTGCGTCCTCGTCGCGGGCGATGCGGATGAAAGAGGCCATGCCGGCAGCGCTCAGAGATCGAGAATGTAGAAACGGTCGCAGCTGAAATGGCCGGTGCCACCCATCGGCGCGCACAGCGGCACGAAGCCGCTGCGCAGGTACAGCGCCTGCGCTGCGTCCATGCCGGTCAGCGTTTCCAGATAGCAACGGCGAAAACCGAACGCGCGGGCGGCCTGCAGGCAGCGCTGCATCATCGCGCTGCCGGCGCCGATGCCGCGCGCCTCGGGCAGGAAGTACATCTTGCGCAGCTCGCACACGTCCGGCTCGCCGTTTTCCAGCGCCGCCACGCCGCCACCGCCCAGCACGATGCCGTCGCGCTCGACCACGAAGTAGGCGCTGCGCGGTTGCGCGTAGGCTTCGTGCATGCAGTCCACTTCGGCATCGTGGATGGCAAAGCCGGGACCGTCGGCGCCAAATTCGGGCATCACGCGGCGGATGATGTTGGCCATCGCGGGGTTGTCGCGGGCGGTGATCGGTCGTATCAGGAAGGCGTCGGACATCGGGCTGCGCTGCTGGGGGAAGGGGGTAGGGTTTTTCAGGCTGCGGTGCGTGCGCGGGTGACCCGGCTGGCGCTGGGCTTGCCCAGCTGCGCGGCCAGCCACGCGCCGGTGTCGATCAGCTGGTCCAGGTCGATGCCGGTCGTCATGCCCATGCCGTGCAGCATGTAGACCACGTCTTCGCTGGCCACGTTGCCGGTGGCGCCCTTCGCATACGGGCAGCCGCCGGTGCCGGAGACCGCGCTGTCGATCACGCGCACGCCTTCCTCCAGGCAGGACAGGATGTTCGCCAGCGCCTGGCCGTAAGTGTCGTGGAAATGCACGGCGAGCGCCGTGATCGGCACCTCCTGCGCCACCGCATGCAGCATCGCGCGTGCCTTCGCCGGAGTGCCGACACCGATGGTG
>JAJXTX010000107.1:2121-8577 GCA_021783385.1 Pseudomonadota bacterium | reverse complement strand
CACCCGCCGCTGGCATCGCCGAGGCCCGGCCCGGATACTGCCGGACCAATCACCCACAGGAATCGTCATGAGCGCGCGCGACGTCTTGCAGGCCCGACTGGAACAGGGCGTGGCTGCACTCGGGCTGAGCCTGCCAGCTGACGCGATGTCGCGACTGCTCGATTACCAGGCGCTGCTGCAGCGCTGGAACGCGGCCTACAACCTCACCGCCGTGCGCGATCCGGCGGACATGATCACCCGCCACCTGCTCGATTCGCTGGCGATCCTGCCGCATGTGCGGGGCGCCACGCTGGCCGATCTGGGCACCGGCCCGGGCCTGCCCGGCATCGTGCTGGCGATCGCGGCGCCCGGGCGCGAGATGCTGCTGGTGGATTCCAACGGCAAGAAGGTGCGCTTTCTGCGCGAGGCGATCCGCGCACTCAGGCTCGATGGCGTGCGTGCCGTACAGTCGCGCGTCGAGGACGTGCAGGGCCAGTTCGATTGCATCACTGCGCGGGCGTTCGCCAGTCTGGCCGACATGCTCGGCTGGGGCGGCCATCTGCTGGCGCCGGACGGCATCTGGCTGGCGATGAAGGGCAAGCGGCCGGACGACGAGCTGGCGGGCGTGCCACCCGCTTTCGCGGTGCGCAGCATGCATGCGCTGCAGGTGCCGGGGCTGGACGCGGAGCGCCATCTGCTGGTGCTCGGCCGCGCATAGTGGTGCATGCAGTGGGAGCGGTTTCAGCCGCGACCGCTGCTGGCGTGGCTTCAGATCAAGGCAAAGGCATCGCGGCTGTAGCCGCTCCCGCAGGGCGCTCCGGCTCGTCCAGCACGCTGCCGTGGCTCTCGATCACCTGCGCGTAGAGCCTGGCGCTGGCCTTGGGCGTGCGCTGCTGGGTGGCGAAGTCGACGTGATACAGCCCGAAGCGCTTGGAAAATCCCAGCGACCATTCGAGGTTGTCCATCAGCGACCACGCGTAATAGCCGCGCACATCCACGCCGGCCGCGATCGCGCGGTGCAGCGCCTTGAGGTGCTTGCGCAGATAGTCGCAGCGCAGCGGATCCTCCAGCACGCCGCCCTCGACGACCGGCGGATCGTAGAACGCGGAGCCATTTTCGGTGATGTACAGCGGGATGTCGCCGTAGCGATCCTTGAAGCCGGTCAGCGTGTCGGTCAGGCCCTGCGCGAACACTTCCCAGCCGGTTTCGGTATACGTGCGGTTGGGCTGGCGCACCGGCAGCGCCTGCAGCGGATAGGCGTGCGTGTCGTGCCGCACCACGGCGCGGGTGTAATAGTTGATGCCGACGAAGTCGACCGGCTGCCGGGTGAGTTTGAAATCATCCGCGGGAAAATCCGGCCACGCCTTGCCGAAGACCTCCTTCAGCTCGGGCGGATAGCTGCCGAGCAGCGCCGGGTCGGCAAACTGCTGGTTCATGTAGGCGTGCGCGCGGCGGGTGGCGGCAAGGTCCGCGGCGCTGTCCGACGCCGGGTACTTCGGCTCGATGTTGAACACCACGCCGATCTCGTGCCGGCCGTGCGCGCGGTACGCCTGGATGCCCGCGCCGCTGGCGCGCATCAGGTTGTGCGCGGCGATCGGCGCCTCGAACTTGTTGCGGTGGCCGGGTGCCAGCGCGCCATGCAGGTAGCCGCCATCGGTGACCACCCACGGCTCGTTGAGCGTGGTCCAGCGCGGCACCCGGTCGTCCAGCGCCTTGAACATCACCGCGGCGTATTCGGCGAACCAGTGCGCGCTGTCGCGGTTGAGCCAGCCGCCGCGATCGTCCAGCGCGGCCGGCAGATCCCAGTGGAACAGCGTGGCATTCGGCACGATGCCGTTTTCCAGCAATTCGTCGACCAACCGCGAATAGAAGTCCAGTCCCTGCGGATTGACCCGGCCGGTGCCCTCGGGCAGCACGCGCGCCCAGTTGATGCTGAAGCGGTAACCCTGCAGGCCCAGCGCGCGCATCAGCTGCACGTCGTCCCGGTAGCGCCGGTAATGGTCGCAGGCGAGGTCGCCGGTGTCGCCGTTGTGCATCATGCCGGGGGTGTGGGCGAAGCGCTGCCAGATGCTGGGGCCGGCGCCGTCGGCCAGAGGCGAGCCTTCGATCTGATAGGCCGAAGTGGCGGCGCCCCAGTGGAAACCGTCAGGAAAACGAAAGCTGCGGCCGGTCATGAGGCTCCCTGCGATTCAAAACGCTTGCTGTAAACGATTACATCGGCAGAATAGCCCAACCCTCCGCCGATGTGCAGACAAGCGCATGCTTCGCCGGAATCCGGCCCTGACGGCCACCCGCAGCGGGAGTGTTGATGGCCACCGTACGTCTGCAGCAGCTGCGCAAGGTCTACCCCAACGGCCAGGTGGGCGTGGCCGGCGCCAGCTTCGAGATCGGCGATGGCGAACTGCTGGTGCTGGTGGGCCCTTCGGGCTGCGGCAAGACCACCCTGCTGCGGATGATCGCCGGGCTGGAAACGATCAGCGGCGGCACCCTCAGCATCGACGACCGCGTGGTCAACGAGGTCGCCCCGAAGGATCGCGACATCGCGATGGTGTTCCAGAACTACGCGCTCTACCCGCACATGACGGTAGCCGAGAACCTCGGCTTCGGACTGCGCCTGCGCGGGCTGCCGGCGGCGGAGATCGCGCTGCGCGTGCAGGCGGCGGCCACCACCCTGGGGCTCGAGCAGCGGCTTGATGCGCGGCCGGCTGCGTTGTCCGGCGGCCAGCGTCAGCGGGTGGCGCTGGGGCGTGCGCTGGTGCGCGATCCGAAAGTGTTCCTGCTGGACGAGCCGCTGTCCAACCTGGACGCCAGGCTGCGGCTGTCGATGCGGCTGGAGATCGCGCGGCTGCACCGCCAGCTCAAGGCCACCATGGTCTATGTCACCCACGACCAGATCGAGGCGATGACACTGGGCCAGCGCATCGTGGTGCTCGACGGCGGCGTGATCCAGCAGATCGACACACCGATGAATCTGTATCAGCGCCCGGCCAACCTGTTCGTCGCCGGCTTTGTCGGCAGCCCGGCGATGAATCTGCTGCGCGGCACGCTGCGCTTCGAGGCCGGTTGCACGCTTGCCACGGCGCAGGGCGAGATCGCGCTGGGCCAGCCGCCGCAGGCGGCCGCGTGGCAGCCGTGGGGCGAGCGTGAGGTGGTGCTGGGCATCCGCCCGGAGGACCTGCAGCCGCAGGCGACCGGCGGGATCGCGCTGCGCGCGCGGCTGGAGGCGATCGAGCCGGTCGGCAACGAGGTCTTCCTGCACCTGCGCCATGGCAGCCAGGCGCTGGTGTCGCGGGTGTCGCCGCGGGCGCTGCCGGAGCCGGGCAGCGAGCTGGCGCTGGGCGTGGCGGCGGAGCGGCTGCACCTGTTCGACGGCGGCAGCGGCCAGCGCATCGGCGGCTGAGACGCCGCCCGGGTGCGTGGCGGCCGCGCAGCGCGCACCGTAACGACGCATTACACTGCAGCTCTCCTGCGTCCGGTAGCTATCCATCCATGGCCCGCATCATCGCTGTCGCCAACCAGAAGGGCGGCGTCGGCAAGACCACCACTGCCGTCAACCTCGCCGCTGCGCTGGCCGCCGCGAAGCGCAAGGTATTGCTGGTCGACCTGGATCCGCAGGGCAACGCCACGATGGCCTCGGGCATCAACAAGCGCGAGGCGCGGCCGAACGGCTGCGACGTGCTGCTGGAAGAGGCCGCCATCGCCGATGCGATCGTGCCGACCCCCGCCCACTACGATCTGCTGCCCGGCAACGGTGACCTCACCGCGGCCGAGCTCAAGCTGATGGATGCACTGGCGCGCGAGCACCGGCTGAAGGAACAGCTGGCGAAAATCGCGGCCAACTACGACACCATACTGATCGACTGCCCGCCGTCGCTGAACCTGCTTACGCTGAACGCGCTGACCGCCGCCCATGGCGTGCTGATTCCGGTGCAGTGCGAATACTTCGCGCTGGAAGGCCTGTCCAGCCTGCTCGACACGGTCAAGGCGGTGCGCCATCGGCTGAACCCGCAGCTGGAGATCGAAGGCCTGCTGCGCACCATGTACGACGTGCGCAACAACCTCGGCAACGAGGTGTCCGCGCAGCTCACCCAGCACTTCGGCGACAAGGTGCTGCGCTCGATCATCCCGCGCAATGTGCGGCTGGCCGAGGCGCCCAGCCATGGTCAGCCGATCCATCTGTATGACCGCAGCTCGCGCGGGGCGATCGCCTACATCGGCCTCGCCGGCGAGGTGATCCGGCGCGGACGCCAGCACGCCGCGGGCAGCGCGGCGGTGGCCGAGCCCGACGATCACGACCTCGCCGCGGCGCTCGCCGCGGTCGCCGACCTTCCGCAGGAATAAGCATGGCCGTTGCAAAGAAACGTGGGCTTGGACGCGGGCTCGACGCCCTGCTCGGTGGCGCCGGCGAAGCCGCGCCGTCGGTGCTGGAGCAGGAGGGCGAGCTGCGCATGCTGCCGATCCAGCAGATCCAGCCGGGCAAGTACCAGCCGCGGCGGCACTGGAACGACGAGGCGCTGGACGAGCTGGCCGCGTCGATCAAGGCACAGGGCCTGATCCAGCCGGTGGTGGTGCGCGCGCTCGGCAAGAACAGCTACGAGCTGATCGCCGGCGAGCGCCGCTGGCGTGCGGCGCAGCGCGCCCAGCTGAGCGAGCTGCCGGCACTCGTCAAGCAGGTACCGGAGGCTTCGGTGCCGGCGATGGCGCTGATCGAGAACATCCAGCGCGAGGATCTCAGTCCGCTGGAGGAAGCCGATGCGCTGAAGCGCCTGATCGACGATTTCGACCTCACCCACCAGCAGGCGGCGGACGCCGTCGGCCGCTCGCGCGCGGCGGTGTCCAACCTGCTGCGGCTGACCGAGCTGCCGCCCTCGATCAAGCAGTTGCTGGACGAGGGCAAGCTGGACATGGGCCACGCGCGCTGCCTGCTGACCCTGCCCGAACACGAGGCCGAGCGGCTGGCGCTGGAGGCCGCGCGCAAGCAGTGGAGCGTGCGCGAGCTGGAAGAAGCGGCGCGCCGCGCGCAGAGCCTGCCGCCGGGCAAGGTCCGCCGCGCACCCGCGCGCGACCCCAACATCGCCGACCTCGAACGCCAGCTGGCCGAGCGTTTCGCCACCCGGGTCGAGCTGGCGCAGGGGCGCGGTGGTCGCGGCAAGCTGGTGATCCACTACCACAGCAACGACGAGCTGGAAGGCATCCTCGGCAAGATCCGCTGACACCCCTGGCGCGGAATCCGCAACAGGCAGCAACAGCGTGGGCGCCAGGCATTAAACTGCGCCACTGCCGCGTCGAACGCGGCATCTGTCCCTGCTGAAAGGCCTTCCCATGCCGCAACTGTCCGTCGTCGTGCCGGTGTTCAACGAGCGCGACAACATCCCTTCGCTGCTCGCCGAGATCGCCACGGCGCTGCGCGGCCGCGTCGACTACGAAGTGATCTACGTCGACGACGATTCGGTCGACGACAGCCGCGCCGTGCTCGCCGCGCAGAAGGCCGTGCATCCGGAGCTGCGCGTGTTGCACCACATTACCCGCAGCGGCCAGAGCACGGCGGTGTGGAACGGTGTGCGCGCGGCCAGGTCGCCGTGGATCGCCACGCTCGACGGCGACGGCCAGAACGATCCGTCCGACATTCCCAGGCTGCTGGCCGCACGTGATGCGGCCGCGGGCGCGGTGCAGCTGTTCGCCGGCTGGCGCACCACCCGCCGCGACAGTTTCAACAAGCGCCTTTCGTCGAAGATCGCCAATGCGGTGCGCTCGCGCATGCTGCGCGATGCCACGCCCGACACCGGCTGCGGCCTGAAGTTGTTTGAACGTGAGGTGTTCCTGCGCCTGCCCTACTTCGATCACATGCACCGCTACCTGCCCGCGCTGGTCAGGCGCGCCGGCTTCCGCAGCCAGAGCGTACCGGTGGGCCATCGCCCGCGCACCGCCGGCGTCTCCAAGTACGGCATGCTGGATCGGCTGTGGGTGGGGCTGGCCGACCTGCGCGGCGTGGCCTGGCTGATGCGCCGCGGCAAGGTCACGCGGATCGAGGAACTCTGACCGTCGCACCCGTCGTCGTCATATGCTGGCGCTCTTGCCGGCCATGCTGCCGGCGGGAGAGCGCCCATGAGCCTCGCGGTGAAACGCGCCCATGTGCCGGCCGATCCGGCCGACGGTTATCGCGTGCTGGTTGATCGGCTGTGGCCGCGCGGTCTCGCCAAGTCTGCACTGGCGCTGGATCTGTGGGCGAAGGAGCTGGCGCCGTCCACTGCCCTGCGCCAGTGGTTCGGCCACGACCCGGCGCGCTGGGACGGCTTTCGCCATCGTTATGCCGCCGAGCTGGACGCCAGCGCCGAGCACTGGCGGCCGCTGGCCGAACGCGCCGCGCGGCATCCGGTGACCCTGCTCTACGCCGCCCGCGACGAGCAGCACAACCACGCGCTCGCCCTGAAGGCTTATCTGGACCACTGGCTCGCCACGCACGGGCCGCGCTGAATC
>JAJXTX010000107.1:0-2021 GCA_021783385.1 Pseudomonadota bacterium | reverse complement strand
CAGCGGCAGCTCCTCGATCTGGGTGTCGCCGATCAGCTCGCGCAGCCTGCCGATGATCCGCTCGCCCTTGATCAGGCCGCCGCCGGAGAACGTCCAGTCGAGCAGCCTGAACACGTCGAGCCGGGCCAGCGTGGAAACCCAGTCGCGATAGACGTCGAGCTTGCCCATCGCGTAGATGCCGCCGATCAGCGCGCCCATCGAACAGCCGGCGATGGCGACGATGCGGAAGCCCTGCGCCTCGATCTCCTCGATCGCGCCGATGTGTGCCAGCCCCTTGGCGCCGCCGGCGCCGAGCGCCAGCGCCACGGTGGGCCGATGCGGCTCGCTGGTGGCGGCAGTCGTCATGAGCGGGGCGGAGGCGGTATCGTCGACACTCATGGGCGGCCTTCCATCACGAAATGCATGCGCCGCCGCCACCACTCTGGATCGGGCCATCGGCGGGGGTGCCGCAACAACGATCCATACGACCGTCGATCATGGCGCTGGTTAGGATGGTGCCAAGCCACATCGGCAACAAGCCCTGGAGTTGTGCATGCGTGATGCCGGTCTGCGACGAATCGGGCAAGCCCTGCGCTGGCCGTGTGGCCCGTGCATGGCGCCGGCCATGGTGAGCGCATGACGTGGCAGGCCTGGGCCACGCTGGCGGTGGTACTGGGCGCGATGGCGCTGTTCGCCAGCGAGAAGCTGCGCATCGACCTGGTCGCGCTGCTGGTGCTGGCGGCGCTGGTGATCCTGGGCATCATCAGCCCGGTCGAGGCGCTGAGCGGCTTCAGCAACGAGGCCACGGTGACGGTGGCGGCAATGTTCGCGCTCAGCCTCGGCATCGAACGCTCCGGCGCGCTGGAGCCGCTGACGCGGCTGCTGATGCGGATCCGGCGGCCGTGGCTGCTGACCCTGGCGATGATGCTGGTGATCGCGCCGCTCGGCGCCTTCATCAAGAACATTGCGCTGGTCGCCACGTTCCTGCCGCTGGCGCTGCGCGTGTGCCAGCGCACCGGCACTTCGCCGGCGCGCGTGCTGATGCCGATGGCGTTTGCGGCGCAGATGGGTGGCGTGTGCACGCTGATCGGCACCTCGTCCAACCTGCTCGCCGACAGCCTGGCGCAGAAGCACGGCATGGCGGCCTTCGGCGTGTTCGCGTTCGCCCCGCTGGGCGTGGCGCTAGCGGCCGTCGGCATCGTCTACCTGATGCTGGTGGGCCGCTGGCTGCTGCCGCGCGAGGTGGACACGGAAATGCCGGCGGCGGTGGACATCGGCAAATACGTCACCGAGCTGGAGGTGACCGAGCAGTCGTCACTGCTTGGCAAGCGCATCGCCGACGCGAGGCTGGGTGAGCGTTTCGGCGTGTATCCGCTGGAGCTGCTGCGCGGCGAGAAGCGCATGTGGTCGCCGCGCTCGCAGCAGATGACCGCCGGCGACGTGCTGCTGGTGCGCGGCGACTGGGAAAAAATCGAGGACTTCCAGCGCCAGGCCGGTCTGCGCAATGCGCCGGAGAGCCGCTATGCGCGCGATGCCAATCACCCGCGCATGCTGGTCGAGCTGATGGTGGCGCCAGCCAGCCCGGTCGACGGCCGCAGCTTCGGTGAGACCGGCATCGGCCCGCGCTACGACGCGGTGGCGCTGGCGATCCATCGCCGCGGGCAGGTGCTGCGCGACAAGCTCAGCGACGTGAATCTGGCGGTGGGCGACGTGCTGCTGGTGCTGGTGGACGAACAGGGGCTGTCGAGCCTGCGCAACGACCCGGCCTTCATCGTGCTGAGCGAGCGCGAGGAGGCCCACCGCACGCCGCACAAGGCGTTGCTGGCGGTGGCGATCATGCTGGGCGTGGTGCTGGCTTCGGGGCTGCGCTGGCTGCCGATTCCGATCGCCGCGATCTGCGGTGCCACCGCGATGGCGCTGACCGGCTGCTTCGGCCGCAAGGACGTCTACGAAAGCATGGACTGGAAGATCATCGTGCTGCTCGGCGCGATCCTGCCGCTGGGCCTGGCGATCGAGCACACCGGCCTGTCGACGGTGGTGGT
>JAJXTX010000106.1 GCA_021783385.1 Pseudomonadota bacterium | reverse complement strand
GCGAAACCGGTTGCGCGATCGCCTATCTCAATCTGGTCGGTGGCCAGGACGAGGTGGTGTATGACGGTGCCGCGCTGCTGGTCGACGGCGACGGCGCGATCGCCGCACGCGCGCCGGCGTTCGTCGATACGCTGCTGTGGGCGGAATTCGATCCGGCCACGCGGCGGCTGCGCGCGCAGGACTGGCCGGTGGCCGCCGATGCCGCGCCCACGGCCACGCTGTACGCCGCGCTGGTGCGCGGCATCCGCGACTACATCCACAAGAACGGTTTTCCCGGTGTGCTGCTGGGGCTGTCCGGCGGCATCGATTCGGCGCTGACGCTGGCGCTGGCGGTGGATGCGCTGGGCGCCGAGTGCGTCACCGCGGTGATGATGCCCACGCGCTACACCTCGCAGCTGTCGCTGGACGGCGCGCGCGAGCAGGCCGAAAAGCTCGGCGTGGACTATCACGTGATCGACATCGAGGCCACGTACCAGTCGTTCGTGTCCGCCCTGACCCCCGCGTTCGGCGGCAAGGGCGCCGACACCACCGAGGAAAACCTGCAGTCGCGCACCCGCGGCGTGATGCTGATGGCGCTGTCCAACAAGCACGGCAAGCTGCTGCTGGCCACCGGCAACAAGAGCGAGATGGCGGTCGGCTACGCCACCCTGTACGGCGACATGTGCGGCGCCTACGCGCCGCTGAAGGACGTCTACAAGACCGCGGTATACCGGCTGGCGCGCTGGCGCAATCGGGTGGGCGAGGGCGAGGCGATTCCCGCCGCCGTGATCGAACGGCCGCCCTCGGCCGAACTGCGCGAGAACCAGACCGATCAGGATTCGCTGCCCGCCTACGACGAGCTGGATGCGATCCTCGAACGCTTCATCGAAGCCGAGCAGTCGCAGGCGGACATCGCCGCCCAGGGCTTCAGCGCGGACACCGTTCGCAAGGTAGTGCGGCTGGTGTTGCTGAACGAGTTCAAGCGGCGGCAGTCGGCCCCCGGGCCGCGCGTGACCACCCGCGCCTTCGGCCGCGAGCGCCGCTACCCGATCACCTCCGGGTGGCGCTGAGCGCGACCCGGGGAATCGGAATCGGCGGGACTGAAGTCGCTCCCGCCACTGAAGTCCCACAAAAAAAGCCGGCGCTCGCTCGCCGGCTTTTCTGTTTCAGCGCACCTTGCCGATCAATGATGGCCCGAGAAGGGGATCAGCTTGCGCAGTGTGGAGGGCGCGTGCGGCCACTTGGGGTCGGTCAGATACGGGTGGTT
Organism: Pseudomonadota bacterium; assembly: GCA_021783385.1. Classification (GTDB taxonomy): domain Bacteria; phylum Pseudomonadota; class Gammaproteobacteria; order Xanthomonadales; family Rhodanobacteraceae; genus Rhodanobacter. The sequence continues at coordinate 7,382 of JAJXTX010000106.1, read as the reverse complement.
GGGGTAGTTCAGCGCCAGCACCTGGCGGGTCTGGGCGGCCAGCCCCTTGTGATCCAGCGCCAGATAGCTGCGGGTGAGGATGGCCAGCGCATCGCCGGTCTGCGGCGCCTGCTGGTAATGCTCGATCACATACTGCGCGCGATCGGCCGAAGCGATGTATGCCTTGTTGTGCAGATAGAACTCGGCCACGTTGATTTCATACTGCGCCAGAATGTTGCGCAGGTAGATCATGCGCTGGCGGGCGTCGGCGGTGTACGCGCTGTCGGGGAAGCGCCGTGACAGCTCGGCAAAGTCGTCGAAGGCCTGCAGGTTGTAGCCCTGATCGCGTCGGGTCTGCGCGCCGTCGCGCTTCATGAAGCGCTCGAGCACGCCGCTGGTGCGATCGAAATTGATCAGACCGCGCAGGTAGTAGGCATAATCCACATGCTTGTTGGCCGGATACGTCTTGATGAAGCGGTTCACCGTGGAGAGCGCATCATCCGGCTGGTTGTCCTTGTACTGCGAGTAGGCCATGTCGAGCTGGGCCTGCTCGTTGTAGGGGCCGGACGGGAAGCGCGCGATCAGGCGCTGGTACGAGCGCGTGGCGGCGGCGTAGTCGCCGTTCTCCAGTGAGGTGTGCGCCTTGGCGTACAGCGCTGCCACCGGCAGGTTGTCGTCGGTCGAGCGCTTCGAACCGAAGATCGAGCAGGCGCTCATCGACATGAGCAGCGCCAGCACCGCCAGCACTCTCAGCACGGGCATTGGAAACATCGACAGCTTGATTACGCGCATGGGAAAAGAATTCAGATGTTTGATCGAAAAGGCATGATAGCCGAAACCGGCTGCCGCCCGCGGAGCCTGGCATGACCCTGATCCAGCATGAGGCATGGGTGCCGCTGCACGCAGCAGGACGCAGATTCGACCAGGCTTTGGCCGAGATGTTCCCCGATTATTCGCGCTCGCGGCTCAGCGGCTGGATCAAGTCCGGTGCGGTGACGCTGGACGGCGCGACCGCTACGCCGCGCCAGCTGCTGCGCGGGGGCGAGCAGGTGCGGCTGCAGGTCGAGCTGGCCGCGGAGGTGACCAGCGCGCCGGAGGCGATCGCGCTGCACATCGTGCACCAGGACGAGCACCTGCTGGTGCTGGACAAGCCGGCCGGGCTGGTGGTGCATCCGGGCGCGGGGAATCCGGCCGGAACCTTGCTCAATGCCTTGCTGCACCATGATCCGCAGCTGGCCGAGCTGCCGCGCGCAGGCATCGTGCATCGGCTGGACAAGGACACCTCCGGCCTGATGGTGGTGGCCCGCTCGGTGCCTGCTGTCACCGCGCTGGTGGACATGCTGTCGCGGCACGAGGTGGAGCGGCACTACGAGGCGGTGGTGCTGGGCACGCTGGTCTCCGGCGGCACGGTGGATGCGCCGATCGGCCGCCACATGGGTGATCGCCTGCGCCAGGCCGTGCGCGACGAGGAGGACGGCAAGCACGCGGTGACCCACTACCGGCTGCGTGAGCGCTTTCGCGCGCACAGCCTGGTGCAGTGTCAGCTGGAAACCGGTCGCACCCATCAGATTCGTGTGCACATGGCGCACATCAACCATCCGCTGCTCGGCGACCCGCTGTACGGCGGCGGCCTGAAGTTGCCCAAGGGCGCCACGCCGGAGCTGATCGCGGTGATGCGCAGCTTCCGCCGGCAGGCGCTGCACGCGGAGAAGCTGTCATTCGTGCACCCGGTCAGCGGCGAGCCGCTTTCGTTCAGCGCCGAGCGGCCGGCCGACCAGCAGGCGCTGATCGAGGCGCTGCGCGCGGACCTGCTCCAGCACGGTGCCAACGATTACTGAGTGCCGGGCCATGGCGCGCGGGCGGTATGCGATGCTTCCCGCGTTGCCCCTGCCCTGTTTCCGCCCATGACTGACAGCTGGATTCTTCCCGACTGGCCGGCACCTGCGCCGGTGCGTGCTGCGGTGACCACGCGCCTCGGCCCAGGCATCTCGCTGCCACCGTTCGGGCGCTTCAACCTGGGCCTGCGCAGCGGCGATGCTGCGGACGCCGTGAACGCCAACCGCAGCGCGCTGCAGCAGGCGCTGGGTTTGCCGGCGGCGCCGCGCTGGCTGCAGCAGGTGCATGGCCATACCGTGGCCGAGCTGGGACCGCTGCCCAGCGCAGCCGAGCCGCAGGCGGATGCGGCGGTGTCGCATCTGCCTGGCACGGTGCTGGCGATACTCACGGCCGACTGCCTGCCGGTGCTGTTCTGCGCCGCCGACGGCAGCGAGATCGGCGCCGCCCACGCGGGCTGGCGCGGGCTCGCCGGCGGCGTGCTGGAGGCCACCGTGACCCAGCTGCGCGCGCCGCGCGAACAGCTGCTGGCGTGGCTGGGGCCGTGCATCGGCGCGACCTCCTACGAGGTCGGCGAGGAGGTGCGGGCGGCGTTCGTCGACCCGGATGCGGGCGCGGCCGGCTGTTTCGCGCCGACCCGGCCAGGCCACTGGCGCTGCGACCTTGCCGCGCTGGCGCGGCGTCGGCTGAGCGCCGCCGGCGTGCGACGCATCCACGGCGGCGGGTTCGACACCTTCACCGACGCGCGGCTGTATTCCTACCGTCGCGAAGGCGCGCGCAGCGGCCGTTTCGCCAGCCTGATCTGGCTGGACTAGCGCAGGAGCGGGGCAACGCGTCGCGGCAGTACGCCGCGCCCGGCCGTCGCTTGAATACCCCCCGCCCGTCCGCATCTTTCGCTGCAGTGGCGGCCATCCCGCCAGATCCTTACATTGCGGGGAATCTCAATATGCGCATGGACAAACTCACCTCGCGTTTCCAGCAGGCGCTGGCGGACGCGCAGTCGCTGGCCGTGGGCCGCGACCACAACATGCTCGAACCGGCGCACGTGCTGGCGGCGCTGCTCGGCCAGCAGGGCGGTTCCACCGCGCCGATGCTGACCCAGGCGCAGGTCAACGTGCCGGCGCTGCAGCAGCGCATCAACGCGATCCTGGAGCGGCTGCCGCGGGTCAGCGGGCAGGAGGGCAACGTCAATGTCGGCAACGACCTGACCCGGCTGCTCAACCTCACCGACAAGCTGGCGCAGCAGCGCGGCGACCAGTTCATCGCCAGCGAGCTGTTCGTGCTGGCGGCGCTGGACGACAAGGGCGAGCTGGGCGCGGCGCTGAAGGCGGCCGGCGCGACAAAAAACCATATCGAGGCGGCGATCGACAAGCTGCGCGGTGGCGAGAAAGTGCAGAGCGAGAACGCCGAGGAACAGCGCCAGGCGCTGGAAAAATACTGCATCGACCTGACCGAGCGTGCCGAGCAGGGCAAGCTCGATCCGGTGATCGGCCGCGACGAGGAGATCCGTCGCACCATCCAGGTGCTGCAGCGGCGCACCAAGAACAATCCGGTGCTGATCGGCGAGCCCGGCGTGGGCAAGACCGCGATCGTCGAGGGGCTGGCCCAGCGCATCATCAAGGGCGAGGTGCCCGAGGGTCTGCGCGACCGCCGCGTGCTGTCACTGGACATGGGCGCGCTGATCGCCGGGGCGAAGTTCCGCGGCGAGTTCGAGGAGCGCCTGAAGGCGGTGCTCAGCGACCTGTCCAAGCAGGAGGGCCGGGTGATCCTGTTCATCGACGAGCTGCATACCATGGTCGGCGCGGGCAAGGCCGACGGCGCGATGGATGCCGGCAACATGCTCAAGCCGGCGCTGGCACGCGGCGAACTGCACTGCATCGGTGCTACCACCCTGGACGAATACCGCAAGTACATCGAGAAGGATGCGGCGCTGGAGCGGCGGTTCCAGAAGATCTTCGTGAGCGAGCCGAGCGTCGAGGACACCATCGCGATCCTGCGCGGGCTGAAGGAGCGCTACGCCGTGCATCACGGCGTGGAGATCACCGACCCGGCGATCGTCGCCGCCGCGACGCTGTCGCACCGCTACATTCCCGACCGCCAGCTGCCGGACAAGGCGATCGACCTGATGGATGAGGCAGCCAGCCGTATCCGCATGGAGATCGACTCCAAGCCGGAGGAACTCGATCGTCTCGAGCGCCGGCTGATCCAGCTGAAGATCCAGCGCGAGATGCTGAAGAAGGAGAAAGACAGCGAATCGAAGCAGCGCCTCGCCGATCTGGAGACGGATATCGGGAAACTCGAGCGAGAGTTCTCCGACTTGAACGAAATCTGGAAATCGGAGAAGGCCGCACTGCAGGGAACCACCCGCGTGAAGGAGCAGATCGAGCAGGCGCGGCTGGAGCTGGAGGCGGCGCAGCGCCAACAGGATTACGCCCGCATGAGCGAGATCCAGTACGGCAGGCTGCCGGAGCTGGAGAAGCAGCTCGCCGCGGCGCAGGCAGCCGAACAACAGGACTTCAAGCTGCTGCAGGATCGGGTCACCGCCGAGGAGATCGCCGAGGTGGTGGCGCGCTGGACCGGCATTCCGGTCAGCAAGATGCTGGAAGGCGAGCGCGAGAAGCTGCTGCACATGGAAGACGACCTGCATCGCCGTTTGGTCGGCCAGGACGAGGCGGTGCGCGCGGTGTCCGATGCGATCCGCCGCGCCCGCTCCGGCCTGTCCGATCCGCACCGGCCGAGCGGCTCGTTCCTGTTCCTCGGCCCCACCGGCGTGGGCAAGACCGAGCTGTGCAAGGCGCTGGCCGAGTTCATGTTCGACACCACCGACGCGATGGTGCGCATCGACATGAGCGAATTCATGGAGAAGCACTCGGTGAGCCGGCTGATCGGTGCGCCGCCGGGCTATGTCGGCTACGAGGAGGGCGGCTATCTCACCGAGGCGGTGCGCCGCCGGCCGTACAGCGTGATCCTGCTGGACGAGGTGGAGAAGGCGCATTCGGACGTGTTCAATATCCTGCTGCAGGTGCTCGACGACGGCCGCCTCACCGACGGCCAGGGCCGCACGGTGGACTTTCGCAACACGGTCATCGTGATGACCTCCAACCTCGGTTCCAACCTGATCCAGGATATGGCCGATCACGGCCACGGCGGTGACGCCGAGGAGCAGTACACGCAGATGAAGGCCTCGGTGCTCGGCGTGGTGCAGGCGCACTTCCGCCCCGAGTTCATCAACCGGCTGGACGAGCTGGTGGTGTTCCGTCCGCTGGACAAGACGCAGATCCGCGCCATTGCCAGGATCCAGCTGGCCTCGCTGCAGAAGCGCCTGGCCGAGCGTCAGCTCAAGCTGGAAATCAGCGACGAGGCGCTGGCGCTGCTGGGCAACGTCGGCTTCGATCCGGTCTACGGCGCGCGGCCGCTGAAGCGGGCGATCCAGCAGCAGCTGGAGAATCCGCTGGCGAAGGAGCTGCTGGCCGGACGCTTTGCGCCCGATTCCATCGTGAAGGTGGATCTGCACGGCGGCCATCTCGTGTTCAGCGCCGTGCCGAAGTAGCGATCGCTATCTGGTGAGTGAAGCCGCAGGCGCGGAATACCTGCAGGGCGGATCGCCCCGGCCGGAGCCGGGGCGATCGCGGGGTCGATCAGAAACGGTAGGTGACCTTGCCGTACCAGTAGCGTCCGTTGAAGCCGAACGGCGACAGCGACGAATACTGCAGGCCGTCGGCACGATCCTCGTACACGTTGGCGAGCGAGGCCTTGGTCGGGTACTGGTTGGTGACGTTGTCGGCACCCACGGTGAACGTCCATACGTTCCAGTTGTAGCTGGCGGCCAGATCAACCAGCACGCGGGCGCTGAAGGTCTGATCCTGGCTGCCGTCCGGCAGGTCGCCCAGGCGGGTCACCGAGCCGTAGCGGGTCACGTTCGCGTGCAGGTCGAAGTTGCTGATCAGCCAGTCGCCGGCGAATACATACTTGGTGTGCGGCGTACCGGAGGTCAGCAGGCCCTGGCTGTCGCGCCCGAACGCGGGCGTGGACACGTTGAGGATCTTGGTCTTGTTGTAGTTGCCGCTCAGGGTCAGGTTGAGCTTGCCGTAGCTGTCCAGATCCATCCGGTAATTGGTGATCAGGTCGAGGCCGCGGGTGCGGGTGGTGGCACCGTTGACGAAGAACTGCGCCCCGGTGACCGGATTGCTGGGCGTCGGGGTGACCGCGATCTGATCCGAGTAGAGGATCTGGTTGCCGATGCGGATCTGGTACAGATCCAGCGTGGCGTTGAAGTTGTTGGTCGGCTGCCATACCGCGCCCAAACCGTAGTTGGTCGATTTTTCCGGCGTCAGGGGCTTGGCGCCAAGCGCGATGGCGACCGGGTTGGAGGTGCGGTAAGTGCCGATCTGGGCCAAGGCGCCGTTCTGGATGAGTGTGACCACCGACTCATAGTTCTGCTGGGCCAGCGACGGTGCGCGGAAGCCGTTGGAGACCGTGCCGCGCAGGGCGAAGGTGTCGGTGAACTGGTAGCGGGCGGAGAGCTTGCCCGAGCGGGTCGAACCGGCGTCGCTGTAATGCTCATAGCGTGCCGCCACGCCGGCGGAGAGCTTGCTGGTGACGTCGGTTTCCAGATCGACATAGGCCGCCTCGCTGTGGCGGCCGAAGCTGCCCGCCACGGCCGGAGTGAGGCCCGGAAACACCTGTGAGCCGCCCGGGTAAGGCGTGGTGGTGCCCGGGATCAACGTGTTGGGATTGAAGTAGTAGGAGTCCGGGTCGCCCGGATTGATCACATACTGCTCCTTGCGGTACTCGCCGCCGAACGCCACGGTCACCGGATTGGGCAGGAAGCCCCAGTTGAACTCCTTGTTCAGATCCAGGTTGACCACGCCCTGTTTGTTGCGGAACGTGCCGGCGTGGAAGTAGGTCGGCGAGTAACCCAGCGAACGATAGAGGTTGGTGTTGATGCTGTGGGCGATGTCGAACACCAGGATGTTCTCGCCGTAGTCGCCGGAGAGGTCCCAGTGCCAGTTGCCGGCGGTCTTGCCCTTCAGGCCAAGCACGGCGGCGTAGTCGTTGCTGTGGTTGACGATGTGCGGCAGGAAGCCGTTCGGATACACCTCGATCACGTTGCGCGGCTGGTACCAGCGACGCCAATAGCCGTTGGAGTTCACGTCGCGCCGGCCGGCGTTGAGGTAGCCGTACATTTCAATGTCGGGCGTCAGCTGATAGCCGAAATTGAGCAGCACCTGCTTGGTGACCACCGCCGGATCGCCATAGCGCTCGTAGGGAATCGCGCTGATCGTCGGCGCCACCGTGGTGGATATGTCGGTGTTCTCGGCGCGGTTGGTGGTCAGGGCGTTCTGGTAGTTCCAGGCCAGTCGCGCCCAGCCCGGCGCGCTGTCGCCCGAACCGCCCAGCGGGATGCCCACCGAGCCCTGGATGCCGTTCTGGGCGCCGTCGCCCTTGTCCATGATGCCGCCATTGACGGTGATGCTGTTGTCGCCTTTGCGGGCGCCATGCTTGAGCACCACGTTGATCACGCCGGCGATCGCGTCGGAGCCGTATTGGGCCGAGGCGCCGTCGCGCAG
>JAJXTX010000002.1:28628-34289 GCA_021783385.1 Pseudomonadota bacterium | reverse complement strand
GCCTGATCCTCGGGGCCTGATCAGCCGGCTATGATCAGGCTGCCGTGGTCAGGCAGCGACGATCAGTGCTTAGTGACCACTCAGCTCGGCGCACCGGCGTCCCGCCGCGCGCCGATGTGCGGAGCATGCCCTTGAACCCGATCACCCACAGCCTCAGCGAACTGGCCGCACGCTTCCAACTGCAGCTGCACGGCGAAGCCGACCGCCGCATCGACGGCGTCGGCACCCTGGCTGGCGCCGGGCCCGGTCAGCTGAGCTTTCTGGCCAACAGCAAATATGCCGCCCAGCTCGGCGCGACCCGCGCCGGCGCGGTGGTGCTGCGCGCGGAAAGCCTCGCCGACTGCCCCACCGCGGCGCTGGTCGCACGCGATCCCTACGTCGCCTACGCGAAGATCGCCGCGCTGTTCGAGCGCCTGCCCGCCGCGAAGCCCGGCATTCATCCCAGCGCGGTGGTTGCCGCGAGCGCGCAGGTGAGCGCCGGCGCCAGCATCGGCCCTTGCTGCGTGATCGGCGATCGCGCGGTGATCGCCGAGGGCGCCGTGCTCGGCCCGCACTGCATCATCGGCGACGACTGCCAGGTCGGTGCGCACGCGCGGCTGGTGGCACGCGTGACGCTGGTGACCCGGGTCCGCCTGGGCAGGCGCGTGCTGGTGCATCCGGGCGCGGTGATCGGCTCGGACGGTTTCGGTCTCGCCTTCGATCGGGAGGCATTCGACCACGGCGGCTGGGTCAAGCTGCCACAGCTGGGCGGCGTGCGCATCGGCGATGACTGCGAGATTGGCGCCAACACCACCATCGACCGCGGCGCGCTGGAGGACACCGTGCTCGAAGAGGATGTGCGGCTGGACAACCAGATCCAGATCGCGCACAACGTGCACGTCGGCGCGCATACCGCGATGGCCGGCTGCGCCGCCGTGGCCGGTAGCGCGAAGATCGGCCGCTACTGCATGATCGGCGGCAACGCCGGCGTGCTGGGACATCTGGAGCTGGCCGACCGGGTTACCATTACCGCCAAGAGCCTGGTCACGCATTCGATTCGCGAACCGGGCGAATATTCCTCGGGGGTGCCGCTGCAGGAAAGTCGCCTGTGGCGCAAGAACGCCGCCCGCTTCAAGCATCTGGACGAGTACGCGCGCCGGCTGTCGGCGCTGGAAAAGGACAAGAACCATGAGTGACCCCGCCGCAACCTTCACCCTGCCGGTGAATGTGGAGCAGATCCAGGAGCTGCTGCCACACCGCTATCCGTTCCTGCTGGTGGATCGGGTGATCGAACTGGTGCCCGATCAAAGCGTGGTGGCGCTGAAGAACGTGACCATCAACGAACCGTTTTTCCAGGGCCACTTCCCCGGTCATCCGGTGATGCCGGGCGTGCTGATCATCGAGGCGATGGCGCAGGCCGCCGGCCTGCTGACGCAGCTCAGCAGCCGCATCAAGGGTGACAACAGCAGCTCGCTGTTTTATCTCGTCAAGGTCGACAACGCGCGCTTCAGCGCGGTGGTGGTGCCCGGCGACCAGCTGCGCATCGAAGTGCACCTGAAACGGCTGATGCGAGGCATGGGCCTGTTCATGGCGCGCACTGTGGTCGACGGCAAGGAAGTGGCCAGCTGCGAGCTGATGTGCGCTGCGAGATCCGATAAATGATCCAGCCGGCCGCGATCCGTCCTGCGCTGATCCACCCCGCCGCGCTGATCGACCCCAGCGCGGTGATCGGCGCCAACGTCAGCATCGGCGCCTATAGCGTGATTGGCGCCGAGGTAGTCATCGGCGAGGGCACGGTGATCGGCCCGCACGTGGTGATCGAGGGTCCCACGCGGATCGGTCGCGACAACCGCATCGCCCAGTTCGCCTCGCTCGGCGGTGATCCGCAAGACAAGAAATTCGCCGGCGAACGCACCGAACTGGTGATCGGCGAGCGCAACCTGATCCGCGAATTCGTCACCATCAATCGCGGCACCGGCGACGGCGGTGGCGCCACCCGCATCGGTGACGACAATTGGCTGCTGGCCTACGTGCACATCGCGCACGACTGCCAGATCGGCAACCACACGGTGTTTTCCAACTACTCCGCGCTGGCAGGCCACGTGCAGGTGGGCGACTGGACCGTGTTCGCCGGCTACTCCGGCGCGCATCAGTTCTGCAAGGTCGGCGCGCACGCGTTCATCGGCATGGGCTGCCTCGTCGGTCACGACGTGCCGCCATTCGTGACCATGGCCAACGAGCAGTCCGGCCGCCCGCGCGGCATCAACAGCGAGGGCCTGAAGCGTCGCGGCTTCGATGCCGCCCGCATCGCCGCGATCAAGCGCGCCTACCGCACGCTCTACATGGGTGGCCTGCCGCTGGCCGAGGCGCGCGAAAAGCTGGTCGAGCAGGCGCAGCAGAGTGATGACGTGCGGGCAATGCTGGATTTTCTCGACCGCAGCGAGCGGGGCCTGGCCCGCTGATATGCGCGCAGCGCATCTCAGCAAATCAGGCAACCGCACTGGCTCTGATTCAACCCAGGACCCAGACGCAAAGCCCCATGCAACGGCTCCGCTATTCGCCTTGATCGCCGGCGAAGACTCCGGCGACCAGCTCGGCGCCGATCTCATCGCGGCGCTGCGCCAGCGCTACCCGCAGGCACGCTTCGTCGGCATCGGCGGCGCTCGCATGCAGGCGCGGGGGTTTGAATCCTGGTACGACATGCATGAGCTGTCGCTGTTCGGTTTCAGCGAGGTGATCCGCCACCTGCCGCGCCTGCTGCGGCTGCGCAAGGCACTGCTGGCCCGGCTGCTGGACGCGTGGCCAGCGGTGGTGATCGGCATCGACGCGCCCGACTTCAACCTCGCCGTGGAGCAGCGCCTGAAGCAGGCCGGCCTGCGCACCGTGCACTACGTCAGCCCGTCGGTGTGGGCATGGCGCGAGCAGCGCGCGGAAAAAATCGGCCGCAGCGCCGATCGCGTGCTGTGCCTGTTTCCGATGGAACCGGCGATCTACGCCAGGCACGGCATCGACGCACGCTTCGTCGGCCATCCGCTGGCCGATCGTTTTGCACTGGCATCCGACCGTGCCGGCGCGCGCGCGGCGCTGCAGCTGCCGCCGGATGTGCCGGTGCTGGCGCTGCTGCCGGGCAGCCGGCTGTCCGAACTGGCGCGCATGGGGCAGATATTCGTGGACGCCTCGACGCGGGTGGCCGCGGCGCTGCCGGGGCTGCGCGTCGTGATCCCGGCGGCCAATCCACGGGTGCATGCGCGACTGAAAACCCTGCTGGCGAACAGGTCTTCCACCGGGGACACGCCACTGCTGCTGGACGGCCACGCGCACGAGGCGCTGCTGGCTGCCGACGTGGTGCTGCTGGCCTCGGGCACCGCCACGCTGGAGGCGATGCTGGCGAAGCGGCCGATGGTGGTCGGCTACCGCGTGTCGGCGCTCAGCTACCGCATCGCGCGCCTGCTGCGCATGCTGAAAACCGATATCTATGCGCTGCCCAATATCCTCGCGCGGGCCAGCGGCCGCGTCGGCGACGGCCTGCTGGTGCCAGAGCTGATGCAAGACGAGTGCACCGCCGAGAATCTCGCCGCCGCCACGCTGGCGCTGCTGCACGACAACGAGCGGCGCGGTCGCATCGTGGCCGCGTTCGAGCAGCTGCATCTGGATCTGCGCGGCGGGCTCGAAGACCACGCCGGCGAGCGGGCGGCCGCGGCGATTGCGGAGCTGGTGGAGGAAAGGCATGCGGGTGGGTGAGTTCCGTGCGAGCACCCGCCCCTCACCTCAATCCTATCCCCGGAGGGGAGATGAAGCGAACGCAAAAGGCTTGCTTGTGGCGGGGGTGGATGAGGCCGGGCGAGGGCCGTTGGCCGGGCCGCTGGCAGTGGCGGCGGTGATTCTCGACCCGGCGCGCCCGATCGCCGGGCTCGACGATTCGAAGAAGCTCAGCGCGGCCCGGCGCGAAGCGCTGTATCCACTGATCATCGAGCGCGCGCTGGCGTATTGCGTGGTGCTGATCGAGCCTGACGAGATCGACCGGCTGAACATTTTCCAGGCGACCATGGCCGGCATGCGCCGGGCTGTGGCCGGTCTGGCCGTGGCCGCCGACGAGGCGCTGATCGATGGCAACCAGCTGCCGCAGGATCTGCCCTGCCCGGGCCGCGCGATCGTCGGCGGCGACGCGCTGGAGCCGGCGATCAGCGCCGCCTCGATCCTCGCCAAGGTCAGCCGCGACCGCCTGATGGTGGCGTTGGATGCGGCGCATCCGGGCTACGGCTTTGCCGTGCACAAGGGTTACCCCACGCCCGCCCACCTGGCCGCGCTGCAGCGGCTGGGGCCGTGCGCGCAGCATCGCCGCAGCTTCGCCCCGGTGCGCGTGCTGCTGCAGCGGCCGCCATCGTCGTGAGCCTGCGTCGCGGCGAACGCGAAGAGCTCCCGCACAGCGGCAGCCCACGCGCCGTTTGCGCAATTGCAGTGGAAGTCAATCTTGCTGCTGCACGGAGCGCCGGTTAGCCTGCATGGACTCACCGCGTCTGCCTGCATGACTGTCCGCTATACCCACCTGCACCTGCACAGCGAATATTCGCTGGTCGACTCGACCATCCGCATCAAGGCGCTGGTCGAGGCCTGCGTGCGCGCAGGCATGCCGGCGGTGGCGCTCACCGACGAATGCAACATGTTCGCGCTGGTGAAGTTCTACAAGGCGTGCAGCGCGGCGGGGATCAAGCCGATCGGCGGCTGCGACCTGTGGATTTCCGCGCCTGATGACCCGCGGCCGTGGCGACTCACCCTGCTGTGCCAGAACCACGAAGGCTATCTCAACCTGTCGCGGCTGGTGTCGCGCGCATGGCGCGACGGCCAGCACGGCGGGCGGGCGCTGGTCGACGCCGCGTGGCTGGGCACGCAGACCACCGGCGGCCTGATCGCCCTGCTCGGACGCGACAGCGAAGTGGCCCGCGTCGCCTTGCAGCAGGGCAGCGACGCCGCGCTGGAAAAGCTCCACCCGCTGGCACAGCTGCTGCCGGACCGGTTGTACCTGGAACTTACCCGCTGCGGCCGCGACAACGAGGAAAGCTGGAATACCGCCGCGCTCGCGCTGGCCGCCGAACTCGCGCTGCCGGTACTGGCCAGCAACGACGTGCGCTTCCTCACCCGCGACGATTTCGAGGCGCACGAGGCGCGCGTATGCATCAACCAGGGCCGCGTGCTGGCCGACGCGAAGCGCCCACGCGACTATGCCGAGCAGCAGTACCTGAAGTCGCCCGAGGAAATGGCCGCGCTGTTCGCCGACTTGCCGGAGGCGCTGGAAAACACCGTCGAGCTGGCCCGGCGCTGCAATCTGGAACTGACCTTCGGCAAATATTTCCTGCCCGACTTTCCGGTGCCGGCCGGGCATGATCTCGCCAGCCACATCCGCGAGCTGTCGCGCGAGGGCCTGCGGCAACGCCTCGCCAGCGCGCCGCTGGCCAACGGCCACACGCTGGACGCCTACCAGGCACGGCTGGAACGCGAGCTCGATGTGATCATCGAGATGGGCTTCCCCGGCTACTTCCTGATCGTGGCCGACTTCATCAACTGGGCCAAGCAGCAAGGCATCCCGGTCGGGCCTGGACGCGGTTCCGGCGCCGGCTCGCTGGTGGCGTGGGCGCTGAAGATCACCGATCTCGACCCGCTGCAGTTCGACCTGCTGTTCGAGCG
>JAJXTX010000002.1:26826-28528 GCA_021783385.1 Pseudomonadota bacterium | reverse complement strand
TGGTGAAGTTCGACTTCCTCGGCCTGCGCACGCTGACCATCATCGACTGGGCGGTGAAGGCGATCAATCAGAGGCGGGTGCAGACCCACGAGGCGCCGCTGGACATTTCGCAGCTGCCGCTGGACGACCCCAAGCCCTACGAGCTGCTGAAAAAGGCACGCACCGTCGCCGTGTTCCAGCTCGAATCCTCCGGCATGCAGCGCATGCTGAAGGATGCCAGACCCGACCGCTTCGAGGACATCATCGCGCTGGTGGCGCTGTACCGGCCCGGCCCGATGGACCTGATCCCCAGCTTCATCGCGCGCAAGCACGGTCGCGAGGAAGTGGCCTACCCCGACCCGCGCGTCGAGCCGATCCTGCAGGAGACCTACGGCATCATGGTCTACCAGGAGCAGGTGATGCAGATGGCGCAGATCGTGGGCGGCTACTCGCTCGGCGGCGCCGACCTGCTGCGCCGCGCGATGGGCAAGAAAGACGCCAAGAAGATGGCCGAGGAACGCCAGAAGTTCCGCGATGGTGCCGCCAAAGACGGCCTGCCCGGCAGCAAGGCCGATGAAATCTTCGACCTGATGGAGAAGTTCGCCGGCTACGGCTTCAACAAGTCGCACGCTGCCGCCTACGCGCTCGTGAGCTACCAGACGGCGTGGCTGAAGGCGCACTACCCGGCCGAGTTCATGGCCGCCACGATCTCGGCCGACATGGACAACACCGACAAGGTGGTGACCTTCCTGGACGAGTCACGCGCGCTCGGCATCACCGTGCAGCCGCCGGACGTCAACGCCTCGCAGTACATGTTCGTGGCGGTGCAGCCGCAGGTGATCCAGTACGGCCTGGGCGCGATCAAGGGCGTCGGTCAGGGCGCGTGCGAGGCGATCGTGGCCGAACGGGGACATGGCGCCTACACCGACCTGGCCGACTTCTGCCGCCGCGTCGATCCGACCAAGCTCAATCGCCGCGTGCTCGAAGCACTGATCCTGTCCGGCGCACTCGACACGCTGGCGCCCACCCGCGCCAGCCTGATGCTGCAGCTGCCCGCTGCGATCAAGGCCGCCGAACAGCACCTGCGCGACCGTCAGTCCGGCCAGAACGACATGTTCGGCACGGCGCTGGGCGCCACCACTGCGGTGCTGCAGATCGACCTGCCCACGGCACCGGAGTGGCCGCTGGAACAGAAGCTGCAGGGCGAGCGCGACACACTCGGCCATTACCTCTCCGGCCATCCTACCGATCCGTGGAAGGACGAGCTGGCGCAGTTGTCGACCTGCCCGCTGGGCGAGATCGTCGACCGCTACCAGGCGCCGAAGCCGCGCAAGAACGACGATGGCGAAAGCAACCGCTTCCGCCGTGGGCCCGATACACCGTGGACGGTCGCCGGCATGGTCACTGCTGTGCGCAAGCGCGGCGACAGCGACGCGTTTGTGCGGCTGGAGGACGGCAGCGGCAGCATTGAAGTGAGTTTCTTCGGCGAGCTGTATCAGCAGGTGGCGCCGCTGCTCACCCGTGACGAAATGCTGATTGTCGAGGGTGGCCTGCGCATCGACGATTTCTCCGGCGGCGGCTTTCAGCTGCGCGCGCGCAGCGCCAGTTCGCTGGCCGACGCCTGCCGCAAGCACGCGCGGCTGCTGCAGCTGAAGTTGAACGGGGTCGGACCGGACTTTGTCGGACAGCTGCAGCACGCGCTGTCCGGCTTCCGTGGCGGCCG
>JAJXTX010000002.1:17606-26726 GCA_021783385.1 Pseudomonadota bacterium | reverse complement strand
GCACTTCCAGCACGCCGCCGCGCACGTGGTCGATATGCCGCGAATGCTCGTTGTCGTGGCAGTACACGCACAGCAGCTCCCAGTTGCTGCCATCGGCCGGGTTGCAGTCGTGATCGTGATTGCGGTGGTGCACGGTCAGCTCCTGCAGATTGGCGCGGGTGAACTCGCGCGCGCAACGGCCGCAGATCCACGGGTACATCTTCAGCGCCCGCTCGCGATAGCCCAGCTCGCGCTGCTCGGCGTTGCGGCGCGCATCGGCGACGATGCGGTCGAGCTTGGCGTGGTCGATGGGCGGCTTGATCGGCATGGTCCACTCCGCGGAATTAAGCTGGGTTGGCGCGGACGATAGCGCAATCCGCCATGCGCCGGGAGGCGGGCGGCCTGATGCAAAAACCGCTGATCGCCATACGGCGGCGTTCTCGCGTTTTTCCGCGGATCGGTATACTTGGATGCTTGTGCACCACGAAAAGCTGCGAATGAACCCCAACTTCCTCGATTTCGAACAACCGATTGCCGAACTGGACGCGAAAATCGAAGAGCTTCGCCATGCCAGCCATGGCCAGGCGTTCAATATCGACGAGGAGGTCGGCCGCCTGCGCGAGAAGCTGAAGCTCAAGACCAACGAGATCTTTCGCAACCTCAACTCGTGGCAGACCACCCAGCTCTCGCGCCACCCGGCGCGCCCGTACACGCTCGACTACATCGGTGTGATCTGCGAGGAGTTCCACGAGCTGGCCGGCGATCGCATGTATGCGGACGACGCGGCTATCGTCGGCGGGCTGGGCCGCATCAACGGCCGGCCGGTAGTAATCATCGGCCATCAGAAGGGCCGCGACACCAAGACCAAGGTGCGCCGCAACTTCGGCATGCCGCGCCCCGAGGGCTATCGCAAGGCACTGCGTCTGATGAAGCTGGCCGAGCGCTTCGGCCTGCCGCTGCTGACCCTGATCGACACCCCCGGCGCCTACCCTGGCGTGGGTGCCGAGGAGCGCGGCCAGAGCGAGGCGATCGCGCGCAACCTGCTGGAAATGGCCGAGCTGAAGGTGCCGATCATCTGCACCGTGATCGGCGAGGGCGGCTCCGGCGGCGCGCTGGCGATCGGCGTGGGCGACCGCACGCTGATGCTGCAGTACGCCACCTACTCGGTGATCTCGCCCGAGGGCTGCGCCTCGATCCTGTGGAAAAGCTCCGACAAGGTCAGGGACGCCGCCGAGGCGCTGGGCATGACTGCGCCGCGGCTGCTGGAGCTGGGCCTGATCGACAAGATCGTGCGTGAGCCGCTCGGCGGCGCGCACCGCAATCCGCGCTCGATGGCCGTGCGCCTGAAAGCCGTGCTGCTCAACCAGCTCGACGAGCTGGCCGCGCTGCCGATCGGCGAGCTGCTTGAACAGCGCTACCGGCGCCTGCGCAGCTACGGCGCGTATCAGGAGTAGCCGGGCCCGCGCGGGCGTACCATCAACGTGACCTTGCCGCTGACGGGATGCCCCATGGCCGCCGACACCACCACCAAGCTTGCCGTGCTGATCGACGCGGACAACGCGCGACCGGCGATCGTCGAAGGCCTGCTGGCGGAGATCGCCAAGTACGGCACGGCGCATGTGAAGCGCATCTACGGCGACTGGACCAAGCCTGATCTCAACGGCTGGAAGGAAGTGCTGCTGCGCCTGTCGATCCAGCCGATCCAGCAGTTCCGCTACACGGTGGGCAAGAACGCCACTGACTCGGCGATGATCATCGATGCGATGGACCTGCTGTACACCGAGCGCTTCGACGGCTTCTGCATCGTCTCCAGTGACAGCGACTTCACCCGACTGGCCTCGCGCATCCGCGAGTCGGGCCGCATCGTGTACGGCTTCGGCGAGAGGAAAACGCCCGAGCCGTTCCGCACCGCATGCGACAAGTTCATCTACACCGAAGTGCTGGCCGGCTCGGCCGAGACCGAACCCGAGACGGCGCCGAAGCAGCGCTCGGCAAAGGAGCTGCGCAGCGACGCGCATCTGCTGAGCCTGCTGCGCCACGCGATCGAGGCCGCCTCCGACGACACCGGCTGGGCCAGCCTTGGCGCGATCGGCAGCATCATCAACAAGCAGTCGCCCGACTTCGATTCGCGCAACTACGGCTACGCCAAGCTCAGCGGACTGGTCAACGGCATCGGCCTGTTCGAGACCGAAGAGCGGCATATCGGCAACGGCAAGCACCTCTACGTGCGCCCGCGCGCCGGCAGCCGATGAGCGACGCGCTGCACCGGCACCTGCTCGCCGCGCTGGCGACCGTGCCGGCCGCGCCGCTGTGCTTGGCCTACAGCGGCGGTCCGGATTCCACCGCCCTGCTGCACGCGCTGGCGCAGCTGCCCGACGCGCGCACGCGCGGCCTGCGCGCACTGCATGTCGATCACGGCCTGCACGCGCACAGCGCGGCGTGGGCGCAGCACTGCCAACGCTTCTGCGCCACGCTGCAGCTGCCCTGCACAGTGCTGCGCGTGCAGGTCGAACGCGGCCGCGGCGGCGGCCTGGAAGCCGCCGCGCGGCACGCCCGTTACGCCGTCCTCGCCGCGCAGCTGCAGCCGGGCGAATGGCTGCTGCTCGGCCATCACCGCGACGATCAGGCGGAGACGGTACTGCTGAAGCTGCTGCGCGGCGCCGGTCCGGACGGGCTGGGTGGGATGCGCGCGCTGCGCCCGTTCGGCCGCGGCCAGCTGTGGCGACCGCTGCTGGCGCTGTCGCGGCAAGCGCTGCGCGAGTATGTGGAGGCCAGGCAGCTGCCTTGCATCGAGGACCCGTCCAACGCCGATACCCGGCTGGCGCGCAATCATCTGCGCCACGAGATCCTGCCGCGGCTGCGGCAGCACTGGCCGCAGGCGGTGGATTCGATCCTGCACAGCGCCGCGCTCAGCCGCGCCGCCGCCGATGCCCTGCGCATACAGTGGCTGGCGGCGCTGGACGAGCTGTACGATCCGGCCAGCGGCAGCCTCGATGCCGCCGGCTGGCTGGCGCTCGATCCGGCGCTGCGCGAGCCGCTGCTGGATCACTGGCTGCACGCGCGCGGGCTGTCCGCACCGACCACTGCGCAGCGCCGGCAGATCGAGCGCCAGTGCGCCGCGCGCGCGGGCCAGCTGCCGTGCATCCGCTGGCCCGGCACCGAACTGCATGTGTGGAAGCAGCGGCTGTGGGCGCTGCCGCCCGCCCGCAGTGTGTCCGCTGACTGGACGGCGCGCTGGCACGGCGAGCCGTTGACGCTGCCCGACGGCGGGGCGCTGTCGCTGGGCGCCGCCGACGCATGCCTGGACGAGCCGCTCGACGTGCGCCTGCGCCACGGTGGCGAACGCATCAAGCCGGCCGGCGAGGCGCATACGCGCGAACTGCGCGACCTGTTTCAGCGCGGCATCATGCCGCCGTGGCAGCGCGCCGGCTGCCCGCTGCTGTATGCCGGCGAGGAACTCGTCGCCGTGGCTGATCGCTGGGTCAGCGCGCGCGGCGAGACCATCTTCCAGCGAAGCGGTACCCGACCGTGCTGGCGGCCGGCACGCTGAGCGTCAGCGCGAAGCGGCCGCCGGCGATACACATGCACCCCCGGACGGCGCTAGGCTTCAGATATCGCCACACACGGAGTATCCGATGAAACGTGCTTTGCATCATGCGGCCCTGCTGGCCCTGATCTGCTGCGCCGTCGCACCTGCCGCGTGGGCCGATCCGCCGTCCTGGGCACCCGCACACGGCTGGCGCGCCAAGCACCACTACACCTACTACCCGCGCGGAGAGGTGTATTACGCGCCCGCAACCCGCACGTGGTTCTGGCTGGATGGCGGCAACTGGCGTTCCGGCATCCGGTTGCCGCTGGACTTCCAGGCCTATATCCACACCGGCGGCATCAGTATCGAACTGGGCAGCGACCGGCCGTATGTCGAACACAGCTATGTGGTCGAACACTACGGCGGCGAACCCCCGCGCGAGTATCGGCGGCGCGGGCATGAGGATCGCGGTGAAGGTGGCCATGGCAACCATGGTCACGGCCATGACAAGCATGGCGACGACGGAGAAGGTTGATACCGCCGGCAGTCGTGCGGATTGATTCCGCGCGACTGCTGCGTTAGCGTGGCGAACCATGGCCAAGACCGCTCCTGCCCCTGCCAAGACCCCGCCTGTCGCCGACTTCGAGCATTCGCTGGAGGAACTCGAACAGCTGGTCACGCGGATGGAAGGCGGCGCGCTGAGCCTGGACGAATCGCTCGCCTCGTTCGAGCGTGGCATCGGCCTGTACCGTCATTGCCAGCAGTCGCTGCAGCAGGCCGAACTGCGCGTGCGCCTGCTGCTTGATCCCGAAGCACCCGACAGCGCCGAACCGTTTGAACCCGAACTCTGAGCTGAGCCCCGCACTGCAGACGCTGATCCTCCGCGCCGAGCAGGCGCTGGATCGCTGCCTGCCGCCGCCGGCCCAATCGCCGGCCGAACTGCATCGTGCGATGCGCTACGCCGTGCTCGGCGGCGGCAAGCGGCTGCGCCCGCTGCTGGTCTACGCGGCGGCACATGCGCTGGGCGAAACCGGTCCGCAGCTCGATGCGGCCGCCTGCGCGGTGGAGCTGATCCACGCCTATTCGCTGGTGCACGACGACCTGCCGGCGATGGACGACGACGCGCTGCGGCGCGGCCGGCCCACCTGCCATATCGCGTTTGGCGAAGCGATGGCGATACTCGCCGGCGATGCGCTGCAGGCGCTGGCGTTCGAGATCCTCGCCGATCACAACATGCAGCGTGCCGAGACCGGCATCGCCATGCTGCGCGCGCTGGGCCGCGCCTGCGGCTCCGAGGGCATGGCCGGCGGCCAGGCGCTGGACCTGGCAGCGGTCGGCCGCCAGCTCACGCTGGCAGAACTCGAACACATGCACGCGTGCAAGACCGGCGCGCTGATCCGCGCCTCGGTGCAGTTGGGCGCACTGATCGGCGGGGCCGATGCGGACACGCTGCGCACGCTGGATCGCTATGCCCACGCGGTGGGTCTGGCGTTCCAGGTGCGCGACGACATTCTCGACGTGGAAGGCGAAGCGGCAGTGATCGGCAAGACCGCCGGCAAGGACGCCGCCGCCGCCAAGCCCACCTTTCCTTCAATCATCGGACTGCAGGCCTCGCACGCGCGCCTGCGCGAACTCACCGATGAGGCACTCGAGGCGATTGCCGCGCTGGGCGACGCCAATGCGCTGCTCACCGAGCTGGCGTACTACGCGGCCAACCGCCGGCACTGAGGACAGGCGGTTGGCCGAGCCTACTTGATCAGACGCAGCGCGAACGGGTAGCGGTATGCGACCCCCTCGTTCGCCTTGATCGCCGCCATGATGGTCAGCACCAGCCAACCGATGCCGATCACCACCCGAAGCGGAATCGCAATGATCAGGCCGATGCCAAGGGTCATCACCGAGATCAGCACCAGCACCACCAGCGCGATCGCCACGGTGATGTTGAAGTTCAACGCCTCCTTGCCCTGGTCCGCGACGAACGGCATGGTGTCTCGCTTGACCAGCCAGATCACCAGCGGGCCGATGAAGCAGCCCCAGCCTCCACCGAATGCGCCGGTGAGGAGGGCACCCAGCAGCGCAGACAGATGGGCGAACATCGCCCACTGACGCTCCTCCGCCGAGGGAGCAACCGTGGAATCCGCCGGTGGCTGCGCCGCATGATCCGGTGGAACGCTCATGAGCCACTCCCCTTCCCGCGTTGATGGCACCGGGACGCCGGTGATCGTGTGCGGCTGATGCTACGCCCAACGCAAGAAATTGCCGAGTGAGCGTATGGCCTATTCGCCCGCCACCGTCATGCGCTCCAACAGGATCGAGCCGGTGAGGATGTGCGAGCGCGGGTCAACGTCTGCCCCCACCGCAACGATCCCGGCAAACATCTCACGCAGGTTGGCGGCGATGGTGATTTCCTCCACCGGGTAGGTGATGCGGCCACCCTCGACCCAGAAGCCCGCTGCACCGCGCGAGTAGTCGCCGGTCAGCGTGGACACGCCCTGGCCCATCACCTCGGTCACCAGCAGGCCATTGCCCATTCGCCGCAGCATGTCTTCGAAACTGTCGGCCGCGCCGTCCGCGCTGCCGGCCTCGACGATCAGGTTGTGGATGCCGCCGGCATTGCCGGTGGATTCCAGCCCCAGCTTGCGCGCCGAGTAGCTGCCCAGCACGTAGCGCGCCAGCACGCCGCGTTCGACCAACGCGCTGTCGCGGGTGGCCACGCCTTCGGCATCGAAGCTGGAAGAACCGTGCCCACGCGCCAGCTGCGGCCGCTCCACGATGTTCAGCCACGCCGGCATCACTGGCTTGCCGATGTGGTCGAGCAGAAAACTGGCGCGCCGATACAGCGCGCCGCCGCTGACCGCGCCCAGCAGATGGCCGATCAGCCCGCGCGCCAGTTCGGGCGCAAACAGCACAGGGCATTGCCGCGTGGACAGGCTGCGCGCGCCCACGCGCGCCAGCGTGCGCTCGGCGGCGCGGTCGCCGAGCGCCTTGGCGCTGATGAAATCACCGGCCGCGCGCACGCTGTCGTACCAGTAATCGCGCTGCATGGCGTCGTCGGCACCGGCGATCAGTGCCAGCGACAGCGAGTGCTGGGTGCTGCGCTCACGCCCCACGAAGCCGTGCGAGTTCGCGTAGACCGAGACGCCCTGACCGGCCTGCACGCTGGCGCCGTCGGAGTTGCTGATGCCGGCGTGCGCGCGACCGGCTTCCTCAATGGCGATGCCCAGTTCGATCGCGCCGGCGGTGTCGAGCGCCCACGGATGCCACAGATCCAGATCCGGGAAGGCAGTGGCCATGCGCGCCGCGTCGGCCAGTCCGGCGGCCGGATCGGCCTCGGTGTAGCGGGCGATCGCACAGGCCTGGTCGAGCGTGGCCTGGATCGAGTCGGGATGCAGGTCGGCGGTGCTGGCCGAGCCCTTGCGCTGACCGAAATACACGGTGAGGCCGAAGCCGCGATCACGGGTATGCTCGACCGTCTCCACCTCGCCCAGGCGCACGTTGACACTCAGCCCGGTGTTGATGCTGGCGGCGACTTCGGCCTGGCTGGCGCCGGCGGCGCGGGCGCGGCGGATCACGTCCTCGGCCAGCCCGGCCAGCTGGTCGAGCTCCTGCTGGCTGCGGTCCTCGGGCGCGTGGCGACCGGAGAAATGGCGATCCTGGCTGTGGACGACTTCGCTCACGTTGGGCTTCCTGAAGGTTTGACGCGTAGAATAAGCGGTTCGCAACCGCCGAATCCCGCGTGGGTCAGCCCCGGAGATGGGGCCGCCGCGACGGAATGAAAGGCGCGGCGGGAATTCCCCATGCAACCGATTGCCGGCATCTACCGTCACTACAAGGGTCAGCGCTATCGCGTGCTCGGCACCGCCCGGCACAGCGAAACGCTGGAGCCGCTGGTGGTCTACCAGGCGCTGTACGGCGACTTTGGACTATGGGTGCGACCGGCGGTGATGTTCTGCGAAAGCGTGGAGCTGCAGGGCCGGACGGTCGCCCGCTTTGCGCTGGAATCGCCCGAAAGAGCCCCTGCCGGCAACGACGCCACGCCCGCCTGACCCCAAGTCCCCACCCTCCGGAGTGACCTCGTGAGCCCCAGCCGCAGCCGCAACCAGACCGAACTCGATGAAGCGGATTACGGCCCCAGCCGCACCCAGCAGCGGCGCGAGGCGCTGGCCGTGCTGGCGCTGGCGGCCCAGCTGATCGAACTGCCGCCCAGCCGGCTGGCCCGGCTCGAGCTGCCCGACGACGTGCGCCGCGAGGTCGAGATCACCCGTCGCACTACCGCCCATATCGCGCGCAAGCGGCAGCTGGCATATCTGGCCAAGGTGATGCGCCGCTTTGACGACGCCGCCTTCGCCGCGGTGCGCGCCGAGCTGGGCGAGAACCGCGAAAAGCAGCGTCAGGAAAACGCCGTCATGCATCGCATGGAAGCACTGCGCGACCGCCTGATCAACGAGGACGAAGGCGCGCTCTCCGAACTGATCGACGAGCACCCGCAGATCGACCGCCAGCACCTGCGCTCGCTGATCCGTCAGGCACGCAGCGAGCGCGAGTCGAACAAGCCGCCGCGCGCGTACCGGGAAATCTTCCAGCTGCTGAAGGAACTGCAGCAGCACGCTCTGGACGACGCGCCGGCAGCAGCGCAAACCCCTGCCTGATCGGCCAGCTCAGCGTTTGCAGCCTCTCCAGCAGCCTCTCCACAAAAATCGGGTGGCGGGTCTCACGACCCGCCACCCGATGCTTTCTTTCAACTTCTGCTGCGCGGCTTAGATGGCCAGCCACACATAGACGTAGAGCGTGTTGTTGTCACTCGCGTTGCGACCGGCGCCATCCACGTTATGCACCAAACCACTGAACTTGGTGAAGTAGGTGTACTGGACCCCCAGGCGCATGTTGGCGAAGGGCTCTTTCCAGGAGGTGGACTTACCAAACGGGTTGTAGTCGAACTCCAGAATGCCACCCTGCGTATTCGGCGACCCGTTGTTGCCGTAAAGCATCAGATCATTGCTGCCGTTGCTGATGAACTGGGCCAGCGTGAAGCCATATGTGTTGCGGAACCAGTAGCTGCCCTTGACATTGAACGAGTCCAGACTGTTGTGCAGGTTCGAGGAACCGCCGCCGCCGTAGGTGTTGTTGAGCGTCTGATTCTCGTGAACGTACAGGCCGTTGACCGTGACAGTGTGGTCGCCCTTGAAGTACTGATAGTCGCCGGACAGACCCACATCGTTGTAGTTGTTGGTTGGGCCGGCCACCGCAACGGCGTAGCCATTCAGACCCGGGGCCGAGACGCCCTGCTTCATGTTCAGCAGGAATCCGCCAAATGTGAGATTGCCGTGCGGAACCTGCCACGTATAGGCGGCGCGGGCATACGGGGCCATCCCGGAGAGCTTGCCGTCATACGGGCCGTTGACACGATTTTCCCAAGCTGCCGAGAGCGACTTGTAGCCACCCGCTTCAACGTAAAGCTTGCCATCAATCTGGACATAAGCCGTGGCGCCGATCGACTGGCCACCCAGGCCACCGAACAGCTTTGGTGCCGCCGGCGCACCCGGAGCAAGATCCGAGGCCATGTAGGGATAACCCCAGCCCGGCGCGCTATTGAAAACATCACTGATGGTCGG
>JAJXTX010000002.1:8349-17506 GCA_021783385.1 Pseudomonadota bacterium | reverse complement strand
CGCATCGCAAACATGGTCTTTACTCCTCAAACGTGTGGTTAAAATCTTGTTGAGACAAGCGTAGAGATGTCTGCCCGCTGCCGTTTTGACTTCGATCAAGTGCGCTCGATGCGGCGTGCCCACGGGCAGCCGGGCAGCACGCAGCGGATCGCCAGCGGAGGCCGCCACGCGTGGCGGCCGCAAAGCGCGCCAGCAAGCGGTTTGTGGGGTGTGCAAGCGGCGCATCGCCGCGCTCGCGGAAACGGCATGCGTGCGAATTCGGCGCCCGTACCCGGCTGCCCGCCGGCTGGACCTGCGGCACTGCGCCACAGGGCCAGCCGGGGAACAAATGGCGATGGCCATGCGCGTCGGCGACGCGGAAGCGCTGTCCACGGACGCCGCACGGGGCCATGCCGGCGTGGCGGCGTGCAGCACAGGTCATCTCAGGGGGCGCGCCAGATCGATCTAGGCGAGCCGCAGCAGCCACAGCAGGGCCAGCCACAGGGGTGGCCGCGCCGGCGGGATACTGCTGACCCTGTCCAGGGAAAGCAGCGAAAACCTGGAAGTGGCGCTGCATCCGCCACGCCGTCCGCTTACGCCACGGGCATCACGACGCGGTGCCGCCCACCGTCATGCTGTCAATCTTCAGGGTCGGCTGGCCCACGCCCACCGGCACGCTCTGGCCGTCCTTGCCGCATACGCCGACACCTTCGTCGAGCTTGAGGTCGTTGCCGATCATCGAGACGCGGTTGAGCACTTCCGGGCCGCTGCCGATCAGCGTGGCACCCTTGACCGGACGCGTGATGCGGCCGTCCTCGATCAGGTAGGCCTCGCTGGCCGAGAACACGAACTTGCCGTTGGTGATGTCGACCTGGCCACCGCCGAAGTTCGGCGCGTACAGCCCGCGTTTGACCGAGCGGATGATCTCGGCCGGATCGTGCGCGCCGGCCAGCATGTAGGTGTTGGTCATGCGCGGCATCGGCAGCGTGGTGAACGATTCGCGACGACCGTTGCCGGTGGATCTGACGCCCATCAGGCGCGCGTTGAGCTTGTCCTGCATGTAGCCCTTGAGGATGCCGTCCTCGATCAGCGTGGTGCACTCGGTCGGGGTGCCCTCGTCGTCGATGCTGAGCGAGCCGCGACGGCCGCTGAGCGTGCCGTCGTCGACCACGGTGACGCCCCTGGCGGCGACGCGCTGGCCGACGCGGCCGGCGAAGGCGGAGCTGCCCTTGCGGTTGAAGTCGCCCTCCAGTCCATGGCCGATCGCCTCGTGCAGCAGTACGCCGGGCCAGCCGGGGCCGAGCACCACGGTCATGCTGCCGGCCGGTGCGTCGACCGCGTCGAGATTCACCAGCGCCTGGCGCACCGCCTCGTCGGCGAACGCCAGCGCGCGACCGTTCTCGATCAACTCGCGATAGCCATAGCGGCCACCGCCGCCGGAGCTGCCCTGCTCGCGCCGGCCGTTCTGCTCGGCGATCACCTGCACACTCATGCGCACCAGCGGCCGCACGTCGGCCGCCAGGGTGCCGTCGGAGGCGGCGATCAGGATGGTGTCCACGGTGGCGGCCAGGCTCACGATCACCTGCCTGACACGCGGATCGCATGCGCGCGCGTGCGCGTCGACCTCACGCAGCAGCGCGATCTTGTCGGGGTTTGGCAGGCTATCGACCGGATCGATCGCCGGGTACAGCTGGCGTGCACCGTTCAGCGCCAGCGGCCGGCCGGCACCCTTGCCGTCGTGGGCGATCGCCCGCGCGGCGCGCGACGCTTCCAGCAGCTGCGGCAGCACGATCTCGTCGGAATAGGCAAAACCGGTTTTCTCGCCGCTGATCGCGCGCACGCCCACGCCCTGCTCGATCGAATGGCTGCCGTCCTTGACGATGCCCTCCTCCAGCAGCCACGACTCGCTGCGCGAATGCTGGAAATACAGGTCGGCGGCATCGATCGACGGCCCCATCAGCTGGGTGAACACGCGGTCGAGATCGCCGGTGGCGAGGCCACCGGGGGTGAGCAGCTTGCTCTGCGCGAGCGCAATCAGGGAATCCATCGGTGGTCGGTCGTCTGCGGTCAGGGGCTGACTATGGCATATGGGGCTGTCGCGCCAGGCTTTAAAGCGCGCCGCGCGAACGGCCAGCCGAGGCGGCCGGTGCGGGCGCGACGCGGCCGCCGGCGGCGGGCAGATGACCTGGCTTGTAAGGCACCGTCAGCGGCAGCGGAGCGGCCGGCAGACCGTGCTTCTCGATCAGCGTCATCACCGGCTTGTCCCAGCTGCCGGTGACCTTGTAGCGCGCAGCGGCGGCCTGGTTGAGGCCGTGGCCGAGCAGTCCCTGCATGGCGAAGCCGGCCGCCGCCCCGATCGGACCGCCTACCACCGCGCCCACCAGGGGCAGGCTGTTGCCGATGTGCGGCACCACCCGCACCTGCTGGTCGTAATCGTGTGAGCGCAGACCGGTGCGGCCGCTGATGCTGATGTTGGCCGCCGGCCCCAGGATCACCAGGTTGTCGGTGGTGGCGTTGCCATCGGCCAGGCGGAAGTCGCCCTTGATCGAATCGAACGCCAGCCCCTTGCCGAACACGTCGCCGAAATCCAGCGTGAGCCGGCGCGGCAGCTCGGCCACCGAGACCAGCCCGAACAGCCGCCCGACGCCCGCCGGCACCTCGGGAATGCGGCCGTTGCTGACGTTGACGCTGAGCTTGCCATCCATGTTAGCCAGCGCCAGCGCCGACGGCGCGCCCGGCCAGCGGGCATCAAGCCGGTCGTGCGTCTTGCCGCCGTCGAACAGGCCCTCGTAGCCGAGCGCGCTGAGCATGTCACCGAGATTCTCGGCGGCAAACTCGATGCGCATCTGCGTGTGGCTGTCGCTGGCGTTGCCGTCCCAGTCGCCGCTACCGGTGATCTGCACATGGCTGGACAACGCGCGCAGCTGGTCGATGTGCAGGCCGCGCGCAGTCGGCCAGGTTTCCAGCCGCGCATCGCCCAGCTTGGCATCGCCCAGGCGCAGGTCGCTCACCCACAGGTGCAGCGGCGGCAGCGCCTGCGGATTGATGCCGGTATCGGCCGGGTTGTCCACCGCCGCGTTCGCCGGGGCGGCGGGAGCCGGCGTCTTGCTGACCGTCGCATCCTTCGGCCAGTACAGCCGCTGCAGCCGCGCGGTGATGCCACGCTTGTCCATTTCCTGGGTCGGCACGCTGAAGCTGCCTGCCATCGCGGGGCCGTTTACGTCGATGTTGAGCATGCCCGGCTGCGGTATCGCGCGCACCGTGATGGCGCCCAACGGATGGCCGAACCACTGGCTGTGGGCGGCGCTGAGGTCGAGGCTTTCCAGCGTGGGGCCGCCGCTGCCGCTGCCGGCCACCACGTGCTGCACCCACCCGGTGATGTCGAGCTGATCGGCGTGACCGCGGAAGCGCAGGCCCTGCGGCGGCAGCGTTTGCGGCATCTCGCTGCCCAACGCCAGCGTGCCGCGCAACGGATGCTGCGCGCCATCGGGCAGCTGCAGGTGGCCGCGCAGCAGCTGGCCGAGGCCGAACTGCAGGTCGCTGCCGTTGACCGGCAGGCCCAGCGCCAGATGCAGCGGCAGGTTGGCCGCGGCCGGCTTGTTCAGCGGCGCCGGCAGCGTGAGCGCAATGCCATCCAGCGCCGAGTCGATGGTGAGCGTCTGGGCCAGCGCATCGCTGCCCGGCACGTGCGCAATGCTGAAGCCGACCATGAAGGGGCTGCGTCCGTCGGCCGTCTGCCCCAGCCACTGCAGCGACGGATAGCCCTGCACCAGGTCGGCAAAGGCATAGTTGCCGCGAAGCTGCGCCGACAGCACGCTGGCCGGATCGCCGGTGGCGGCGCCGAGCGCCAGTTGCAACCGCGATGGTTGCCCGCGGAAGCCGCCAGTCAGCGGCCCGGCCAGCATGCCGTGCGCGTCGAACTGCAGTGGCCCGCTGAGCTGGTCCAGCTGCAGGTTCCAGGCCGGCGCGCTGAGGTCGGCCCCCTTCAGCTGGGCGCTGCCGCTAAGCTGCAGGTCCTGCGCGTGCTTCAGCGGCAGGCTGAGGTGAAAATCGAAGCTGCCGCTGCCGCCCAGCGAGAGCTTGGCCAGCGTGTCGGCCTGGCGGCGGCCGATCGGGCTGTTGCGCACGAAATTCATCAGGCTGGCG
This sequence comes from Pseudomonadota bacterium, assembly GCA_021783385.1. Classification (GTDB taxonomy): domain Bacteria; phylum Pseudomonadota; class Gammaproteobacteria; order Xanthomonadales; family Rhodanobacteraceae; genus Rhodanobacter. Next base: position 13,381 of record JAJXTX010000002.1, on the reverse strand, counting down.
CCGCTGCCGCTCCCCTGCACGTTGAGATCGAGCAGGCCGTCGGCGAAATCCGGAATCAGCGCCACTGCCTTGTCCGCCTTCACGCCCAGCGACTGGCCATCGCTGGCCTCGATCAGCATGCCGTTGTTGACGAAGCTGGCCACCGCATCAACGCCCTCGACGCGCGGCCAGTCCTTGCCGTAATCCAGCGTGAGGTCGCTGATCACCGCGCGCGCCTCGAAGCGGCCCTCGTTATGGCGGAACGGCCAGTCAGCCAGATCGCCGCGCAGAAGCACCTGGGCCTGATCCAGCTGGCCGCTCACCAGCGCGTGGTCGAGCCAGCCGATGGTACCCGGCGACATCGCGCCGAGCGGCCAGAACAGCTTGGCCGCGGCCACCTCACCCTGTGTCAGGCTGGCGTAGAGATCCAGCACCGGCTTGCCGCCGCCCGCCGGCAGCGAGGCCTTGCCGCGCAGCTGGCCGGCATAGCCGGCGCCAACGAAATCCAGCGGATCGGCACCCAGGCGCCAGTCGCCGTCGGCCTGCCAGAACGCCAGCGTGCCGGCCACTTTCGACAGCACCAGCGGCTGGCGGAACAACTGCGGGAACTGCAGCGTGGTGGCCTGCGCCGGCAGCTCCAGCGAGTACGCCTCGGGATCGCCGCGCAGCAGCCCCCGCAGGCCGCTGAAGCCCGGCAGCTTGCCGACCGGATCGATGCCCATATTCCTGAACGCCAGCTCGATCGCCTGCACGCCCCCGGCAGCGCTCCAGTGCAGCGCCAGCCGCGTCAGTTCGCCGTGCGGATGTCCGCTGCCCAGCCACTGCGCCAGTGTCGGCGCCAGCGCCGGCTTGAGCGCCAGCCACGGCAGCAGCGGTGCCAGCTGCAGCTGGCGTGCAGCGATGCCGGCGCTGGCCTGGGCACTGCCGGGCCGGTGCAGGTTGAGCGCCAGCACGCTGCCGTCGTCGCCGGCCCAGCGGATGGCGTAGCCGTCGCCCGTGCGGCGCAGGCCAGCCAGCCCGCGCAGGGTCGCCACGCTGGCGCTGGCACCATCGGGCGCGCCCAGCGTCAGCCGGTCCAGGTCGAAGCGAATCACGCTGTTGTCCACGCGGCCGTGGCGCCAGTCGAGCCAGGCGGCGACGCGGCCATGGCCCTCGATCGCCGTGTAACCGTGCAGATCGATTCCGGCCAGCAGCGGCTTCAGATCAACACCGTCGACGCCAACCCAGACCCGGCCGGCACTTCCGTCCAGCGCGAAGCGCCCGGCGGTGCGCAGCGCGGCGGTCTCGCCAAGCCGCCGCAGCGCGCCGGCAAAGCGCAGCCGGCCGCCACCGAGGCTGAGGCGCAGCTGCGGCGACTGCAGCGTGAGGCGCTTGCCCAGCTTCGCATCGCTGACTATCACGCGCAGATCGTCCAGCCACAGTCCCAGCGAAAGCCGGCCCAGCGGCATCGCCGACGGGCTGCCGCCACCGCCGAGGCCGACCCCGTTGATCTGCCAGTGGCCGGAAGCGTCGCGCGCCAGCTCCAGCTGCAGGCCGCGCACGTGCACGTTCAACAAGTGCCCCGAGGGCAGCAGCCAGCCGCCGAAGTCGAGCTTCAGTTCGGCCTCGGGCAACCGCAGCGCGCTGCCGCTGGTCCCGGTCGCACCCACGGTCACGTCATGCAGCACGAATAGCGGGCCGGATGGCGTCCAGCGCCCCTCCAGGGCGCTGAAGCTGACCGGCCGCTGCAGTCGCTGGCTGAGCTGGGCGGCGACCCACGCCGGGTGGCGCGCCAGCTGCGGCAGCAGCAGCTGGGTCAGCGCCATCAGCACGGCCAGCAGGATCACCAGCACGCCGGCGGTCCAGCCCAGCGCGCGGGCACAGCGATGCAGTCGGTGCTGCCACAGCGGCTTCACGCGCGGCGACCGCGGCCGGATTTACAGCAAGACCACATCAAACTGTTCCTGCGAATAATGCTCTTCGGCCTGGAAGCGTATGCTCTTGGAGATGAACTCCTCCAGTTCGGCGACCGCGCTGGTTTCCTCTTCCAGGATGCGGTTGACCACCAGCGGATTGGCCATCACCAGCAGCTTCTCGGCGTTGAACTGGCGCACCGCGCGGGTGATCTCGCGGAAAATCTCGTAGGTCACTGTCTCGGCGGACTTCAGCAGGCCGCGGCCGTTGCAGGCCATGCACGGCTCGCACAGCTGGCGCGCCAGGCTCTCGGTGGTGCGCTTGCGGGTCATCTCCACCAGCCCCAACGCCGACATCGGGTAGACGGTGGTCTTGGCGTGGTCGCGTGCCAGCCCCTTGCCCAGCGTGCGCAGCACCTGGCGCTTGTGCTCCTCGTCGACCATGTCGATGAAGTCGATGATGATGATGCCTCCGAGGTTGCGCAGCCGCAGCTGGCGCGCCGCCGCCTGGGCCGCCTCCAGGTTGGTGCGGTAGACGGTTTCCTCCAGATTGCGCGTGCCTAGATAGGCGCCGGTGTTGACGTCGATCGTGGTCATCGCCTCGGTCTGGTCGACGATCAGGTAGCCGCCGGATTTCAGCGGCACCTCCTTCTTCAGCGCGCGCTGCATCTCGTCCTCGACCCCGTACAGGTCGAAGATCGGCCGCTCGCCGTCGTAGTGCTCGATGCGGTCGTCCAGCTGCGGCATGAACTTGTGCACGAACTTCACTACCTTTTCAAAGGTGACATGGGAATCCACCCGCACCTTCTCGATATCGTCGTTGAGCATGTCGCGCAGGCTGCGCAGCGGCAGCGACAGCTCCTCGTAGACGCGTTCGCCGAACTTGGCCTTGGCGATGTTTTCCTGCACCACCCGCCACACCTTGGCGAGGTAGGCCACGTCGAACGCCAGCGATTCGGCGCTCTGTCCTTCGGCGTTGGTGCGCACGATGTAGCCCAGCCGCCCGTTGCCGGGCGTGTCGTCGCCGATCAGCGGATTCAGCACGTCCTTCAGGCGCTGGCGCTCGACCTCGTCCTCGATGCGCGCGGAGATGCCCAGTGTGCGCGCGTACGGCAGCAGCACCAGATAGCGCGAGGGAATCGACAGGTGCGCCGAGAGCCGCGCGCCCTTGGTGCTGATCGGATCCTTCACCACCTGCACCACGATCTCCTGGCCTTCGTGCACCAGCTCGCTGATCGAGGGGATATGGCCATTGCCGCTGCCGTTCGGCTCGACGCCCTCGGTCAGCGCCGCCGGACGCACGATGTCGGAGGCGTGCAGAAACGCTGCCCGCTCCAGCCCGATCTCCACGAACACCGCCTGCATGCCCGGCATCACCCGCTGCACGCGACCCTTGTAGATATTGCCGACATAGCCGCGTTTGGAGGCCCGCTCCACGTGCACTTCCTGCAGCATGCCGTTTTCGACCACTCCGACTCGCGTTTCGCGCGGGGTGACGTTGATCAGGATCTCTTCGCTCACCGCATAACTCCCGGATAGACCATCTTTATAGCGGTTGGCCGCGCCAGCTGTCGATGCGTGGCGCACGGCGCGCCAATCCTGCGCCAAGAATGACCCGCGACAATGGTTTACGCTTGCACCGATCCGACCCGGGAGGTTCCGTGAAACTGCTGCTGGTGGAAGACTCCGAGCGCCTGCGCCAGACCCTGCAGCATGGTCTGCAGGGTGCCGGCTTCAATGTGGACGCGGCCAGCGACGGGGTGGAAGCCTGCGCCTTCCTGGGCAGCTACGACTACGAGCTGGTGGTGCTGGACCTGATGCTGCCGCGGCTGGACGGCATCGGCGTGCTGCGCAGCCTGCCCACCGGCGGCCGCCGTCCGCGCGTGCTGGTGCTGTCGGCGCGCGACCAGGTGCCCGACCGCATCGAGGCGCTGAACGCGGGCGCCGACGACTATCTGGTCAAGCCATTCGCGTTCGACGAGCTGGTCGCCCGCCTGCATGCGTTGGCGCGGCGGCCGCAGCAGGCGCAGCCGCTGGTGCTCAGCCACGGCGCGCTGGCGTGGGATCCGCGCTCGCAGAGCGCCCGCGTGGACAATCAGCCGTTGCCGCTGACGCCGCGCGAATTCGCCGTGCTGGGCCTGCTGCTGCGCCACCGTGGCCGCGCGTTCAGTCGCCAGGAGATCCTTGAACGTACCGCCGGCAGCGACAGCGAGGTATCCGACCGCAGCGTCGAGGTGCTGGTGTTCGGTCTGCGCCGCAAGCTCGATGCGGCCGGCCTGCCCGGGCTGATCGAAACCCGCCGCGGCGCCGGTTATCTGATCCCGTGAGCGGCCTGCCGACATGAGGCCGACCTCGCTTTCGACCCGCATCAGCCTGCTGCTGGTGGTCACCAGCCTGCTGCTGCTGGGCGGCGGCGGCATGTGGATGGACTGGCGCATCGATCACGCGATGGAAAGCCGCTTCCGGCAAAACCTGCTGACCCAGGCCACCGCACTGAGCGCGATGATCGCGCTGGAGCAGGATGCGCTGGGCGCCGCCCACGCGGTGCAGCCACAGGCAGGCATCTTGAACGGTGAAGGCCGCACCTACTACGAGCTGCGCTGCGACGGCATGCCGCCGCTGCGCAGTCAGCCACCGGTACCGCTGATCCCGGCCGGCTGGCCGCAGCTGGCCGGGCGGCAGCCGCGCTTCGCCCGGCTGCAGCAGGATGATCGCGATCTGGGCACGGTGCAGTACAGCTTCCTGTCCGCCGCGCCGGAAAACGCCCGTGAAGACACCGACGAGCACGATGCCACCGCGCGCAGCGTCCAGTCGCGCCCTTGCCGGCTGCTGTTCGCGCAGGACCGCCATGCGATCGACCAGATGATGCTGGCGGTCGACTGGACGCTCACGCTCGGACCAGCGCTGTCGCTGCTGATCGCGCTGATCGCGGTGCCACTGATCGTGCGTCGCGGGTTGCGGCCGATCGGCCGGCTGGTGGAGCGCATGCGCGACATCGGCCCGAATGCCCCCGGTCAGCGGCTGGCCGTCAGCGGCCTGCGCGAGCTGGATCCGCTGGTGGCCCGCTTCAACGACGTGCTGGGACGGATGGACGACGGGCTCGCCCGTGAGCGCCAGTTCGCCAGCGGCCTCGCCCACGAAACGCGCACCCGGCTGGCCGA